>NZ_CP063356.1:614958-922437 GCF_001866075.3 Anaerobacillus isosaccharinicus
TTCAAAGCGCTAGGAATAGATCCTTCTAGATATCGGCCTTCATCTGAGGCTCTTCTCCGTAGAATAATTAAAGGCGATGATCTTCCTAGCATCCATTCAGCCGCTGATGTTAATAATCTTTTTTCCATAAAGTACGCGCTGCCCATTGGGATTTACGACGAAGATAAGCTCGATTCCCCTATTGAAATACGGATTGGTAATAACCTAGATCAATATGAAGCTATAAACAATCGTGAAACAAATATGAGTGGTAAATTGTTATCCGCTGATACAATTGGCCCCTTTGGTAGTCCGATTGTCGACTCGAAACGGACAATGGTAACAATCGATACCAAAAATGCGCTCCAGCTCATCTACTTTCATCTCGAACTAAAGGAAGAAGAAAAGGATGCAATTATGAAAGATTTGAGCGAATATTTCACGTTTCACCATGGGGGGAAGGCATCATCGCTAATTATCTAAAAAAATACAAACCATTCATCAATGTGACTTCTCGCTCAACCAGAAATGTAAAGTGTCATCAGACTTCTTAGCACGCTGTTTTTCAGTCCTTATCTAGAATAGAAGCCTTGTCCAAAAGACTTCATAACAATTTATTTACATATAAAAAAGTAGTGCCTCCTTCTAGCTAGGATCACTACTTTTTCTAACTATTAACGTATGTTTCACGTCCAAAGTTCAAGACGTACTTTTGATGAAATGTATGCAGCAATGCTTGTGCATCAACTCTATTTTCAACATGATGGTTTTCCAAAAATTCAACGGATCGATTGATGAACCAAGAAATAATATACCCATCATTAATTTTCATGCAGTAACTAATCACCAAATCTAGAATTTCTTCATCTAATGAAGATTTATAATAAATCCGATTTATAATTTCTTTTTCTTTAACCGTTAGTTCACGAATTTCTCCAAAATTATCTCTTTTTTGGAGCTGTAGAAATTTTTCATACTCTTTTTTTGCATATTCCTCTGCCTTTATTAACGAAGTGATGTTTTGTTCACTCCATTCGTTAGCGACTTTAATCGTAAAGCCACGTGAAAATTTATGATTATTTAGTTTTAAAACTTGTTCTACGAGCATATTGAGAATGCCCGGAGAAAATTTATAGGTGTCTAGAAGATAGTCAAGAAGTAGGATTTCGTTTAATGTTGCTTCGCGACCCATTTTACTTTTAAGAAATTCAATTGGTGCCACACTTTTATAGCCGTTTAAACGCTGACCCAATCTTACCACTCCCTTCTACCAAAAGGTTTATTTATACCTACTATATTGATTTCGATATTGACTAGGTGTCATATTCTCAACCTTTTTAAATACTTTTGTAAAATAGCTTGGTTCAGGATATCCAATATCAAAGGCGATATTTACAATCGGGATATCATCATCTTTTAAAAGTTCTTTTGCTTTATCCATTTTCCGTTCAGTCACATACTTTACAAAATTTACACCTAACTCTTTTTTAAAAACTTTACTTAAATAATAAGAGCTAAAATTCATGCGCTCGGCAACATAAGTTAATGTCAAATCTTGATTTAAATGACTATCAATAAACTCTAAAATCTCCTCAATCTTCAAATTCATTTTCCTTTTTGGCGTTTCAGGAATTTGAGCTAATACCTTACCAATAACATCAATGAGAATTTGTGGCCTTAATGGCTTGATTAAGAACTCTACAATACCTATTGCCTGGTAGGCCTCTTTAATGGAGCGATCTTCGGACATTGTATAGACAATCAGCTTTTGGTAAGGCTTTTTTTCCTTTATTCTTTTGGCACAAGTTAGTCCATCTAAACCGACTAACCGGTTATCTAGTATGACTAAATCAATGCCATTATTTTCGACGAAATCAATTACTTCTTGTCCTTGTTCTGTTTCGAGTACTATTACTTGATTTCGGTATTTCTCTTGTAAGAGCATCTTGATACTTTTTCTTTGAATTGGTTCTAAGTCCGCAATGATGATTTTTAACATTGGAAACTCTCCCTTATTTTACATAATGCTAGCGTTTAAGTCCATTTAAAAAGTGGCAAAGCGATTGTTACAGCTGTCCCGCTGCCCTCTTTACTTCGTATATACAACCTCGCTTTATTTGAATATCGTTCTATTAATCTTTGCTTTAAAACCTTTAAATTCAGCTTTAAATTATGTTCGTCATTAGGAGATTGCAAGATACCTTCGATAACATGTTCACTCATCCCAATCCCATTATCCTCAACTGTTATTTCAAAGAAATCATCTTTTATCTGGATATGGACCTTTACAAAACCATCTCCTGGCTTTGTTTCAATGCCATGGACAATAGCATTTTCAACGATAGGTTGAATCATCATTGATGGGATCATTAATTCCTTCGTATTTTCTGCTACGAGAATTTCATAGCTGAATTTTTCTCCTAAGCGAATTTTTTGTAAGGCGAGATAGTTGTTAATATAATTTAATTCCTTTTCTATCGTAACCTCTTTACCAATATTCGAGATTAAAAACTTAACAACGTCAATGAAAACAAAGGTAGCTTCTTCAGTTTGCGGTGCTTTTTCTATAAATGATAAATTCCCAACGATATTAAGAGTTTGAATTAAAAACTGACGATTAATTTGTGATTGAAGTGTTTTTAGCTCTGCAGCCTTTAAAGCTGTTTCTAAATTAGCCTCTGAATTTCTAGATTGGATTAATTGAAGTGATTGTTCATGCAACTCTTTTTGAATGACATTAACAAATCCCTTTTGGGCTATTTTATTTGCAATATTGAACATTAGATGCGCTGCCGCCTCAATTTTCTTAAATGGGACAATTGGAATTTGGGTATAAGCCTCAATTAGTTCAACATCTTCTTCAATATCAATTGTCTCATCAATAATCGTTGTTACCTCTGGATGACTATCAGCACAAACAACTTGACCTCCCATTATCGAACCTAAGTACTGTCCATTAACAATAATAGGCGCTGCAAAATCGATAAAACCTGAATGGCACATATATATATATGGTTCGCCTGTACGCGATGCTTCTAATCCAGCTCTAGAATCACATTTTTCGCAAAGATCTTTTGATTCGTTTCGGTAACGAATAATTGAACAGTATTTTGAACAGCCACTATGTTTTGTAAACGGTTTTCCACGGTAGTCCACGGTAATCGCTGCAAACCCTGTAACTTCAGAAAAATCATCTTGAATTTTTTGTAATACTTCCACTTCGACGACATTGTTAAGCTGTAATATTTTTCTCATATTCTTCAGCCTCTCAGTTTTTGGGACTTATTCTAATTAACATTACATTGTTTACAATACTAAGTAAACATAGATTCAGCCTTAAATTACGACGATTTTATGAGAAATTCGATTTAAAAAAGATGGAAAGCTCATACATTCTAGTCTAGTTATTTTGCCCTACTATACTTTCTTAATATAGTGTTACCTCTTTCACAACCGATTTCCCGGACATGTTTCCATTATTTTGGTGGATTCAGCCGATTTTTTGGCGTTTTACTAATAGCTACTAAGCTTCTTTACTGAAAACTCACAAAATTAAGATATTAAATTTTTTGGCATGCTATTTGCATTATAAAAAGTGTAGCTGAACTTTTCGGCTAAAAATTATTCTAGGGGGAGTAATCAATGGCAACTGAACAAACTTTTGGATTTTACATGCCTACAGTAAACTTAATGGGGGTTGGAGCTGTTAAAGAAGCAGGTCCAAGAATTAAATCTTTAGGATCAAGTAAAACGTTATTAGTAACTGACGAAGGTTTATTTAAAATGGGAGTTGCAGATGAAGTAGCAGCTTACATACGTGAAGCAGGTGTTGATGTCGTTATTTTTCCTGGTGCTGAACCGAACCCAACAGATCTAAACGTTGAAGCAGGTTTAACTGTTTATAAAGAAAACAACTGTGATTCTATCGTTTCTCTTGGTGGCGGAAGCTCTCATGACTGTGCTAAAGGAATTGGAATTGTTGCAACAAACGGTGGGACAATTCACAATTATGAAGGAATTGATCAATCTAAATTAGGAATGCCTCCTTTTGTGGCAATCAATACAACGTCAGGAACTGCTAGTGAAATGACACGTTTCTGTATCATTACTGACACATCGAGAAAAGTAAAAATGGCGATTGTCGATAAAAATGCAACGCCAACAGTATCAATTAATGACCCAATTTTAACAGTTAAGAAACCTGCTGGTTTAACTGCAGCAACTGGTATGGATGCTTTAACTCATGCCATTGAAGCCTATGTTTCAACAGCCGCTACACCAGTAACAGATGCTTGTGCTCTTCAAGCAATCCGATTAGTTAGCAAAAGTTTAAGAGGAGCAGTTGCAAACGGTGATGATGTCGATGCTCGTAACGATATGACTTATGCTCAATTCTTAGCTGGTATGGCATTTAACAATGCTTCACTAGGTTATGTTCACGCAATCGCTCACCAATTAGGTGGCATTTACAACTTACCACACGGAGTTTGTAATGCAGTTCTCTTACCGCACGTAGAGCGTTTCAATTTAGTAGCTAAGCAAGAGCGTTTCGTTGATATTGCTGTTGCTTTAGGTGAAAATGTAAGCGGTTTATCGACTCGTGAAGCAGCTGAAAAAGCTCTTACTGCAATCGAGCAACTATCTCAAGACTTAGGAATTCCAGGCAACTTACAAGCACTTGGCGTAAAAGAAGAAGACTTCGAATTATTAGCGACTAATGCTATGAAAGATGCTTGTTCATTTACAAACCCACGTAAAGCAAACTTACAAGATATTATCAATATTCTTGCAGCTGCTTACGAAGTTAAGGAACCACAAAAAGCGCCTGTAACGATTTAAATTAATATTTTTTTCCAACATCCAACGACTAGTTTTTTAAAATCTACGCTTAAAAAGGCTGATACCGTATGTATCAGCCTCCTTTTTCATTTAATAGATAGCGTAACTTTCGCTCACTTATTTTTAAAACGGCTGCAGCTTCCTTTCGATTTCCTAACGTCTCACGCAATGCTTTTCTCATAAAGGACTGCCCAACGGTTGCCTCAAATTGTTTTATATGTTGTGATACTACTTCAAATTCAATCTCATCGCTTTGCCAAAACTTTAGCAAATCATATACCCAACCATTTACGTATTGTTCAAACTCTGAATTTTTACTTGGCTTCAACATACGGTGATTTTTTCTACTAGGATGCTCAAGTTGAAGGGTGAACACTTTCTTTTTTTCCTTCTGCTCTTGTAGATGCTGTGGTAAGTATTGTGGAGTAACTAAGTCTGTTTCGCCTTCTGACAGTGTCGTTGCTCTAGTAACAACATTAGCAAGCTCACGAATGTTTCCTGGCCAGTCATAGTTCATTAATAGGGTTATCGCCTCATCTGTAAATTTAATCTGACGATCAGGTTGTTTTGCTAGTAAAAAATTGATTAAGTGCACAATGTCTTCTTTTCGACTTCGTAAAGGAGGAATTTGAAGCTTAACTACATTTAATCGATACAATAAGTCCTCGCGAAATGACTTTGCCCGCACCGCTTGCTCTAGGTTCACGTGAGAAGCAGCAATGATACGTGCGTTCGTGCGAAGCGGACGCTCACTTCCTACTCTCATAAACTCTCTTGTTTCTAAAATCCGCAATAATTTCACTTGAATTTGTGGTGATGCTTCTGCCACCTCATCTAGAAAAAGCGTTCCTTGACTGGCAATCTCAAATAACCCTTTGCGCATTTGAATGGCTCCTGTAAACGAACCTTTCTCATGACCGAATAACTCACTTTCTAATAGAGTTTCAGAAAGAGCACCACAGTTAACCCCTATAAATGGTTGCTCCTGACGGACACTTGCCTCGTGGATAAACCGCGCAAATACTTCTTTTCCAGTACCTGTTTCTCCTTCAAGTAATACATTAATATTCTTTTTTGCAATTTTAAATGCCATAGTCAATAAGTGCCGCATTTGTTCACTTTCACCAACGACAAAATCTAGCTTACTCGCTATCTCATTAATTTCATTTTGACCATGTGTAAGGTCGTTTTTTAGCATTTCCTCAATCGAATGTTCTAATTGGTCGATATCATCAAATGGTTTTTCAATGTAATCATTTGCCCCCAATTTAATCGCCTCAATAGCCGTCTGTACCATACTAAAACCGGTCATGATAATTGATTTACACGCTGGTTGGATTTTTTTTAAACGCTTCAAAATTTCCAACCCGTTTGTATCTGGTAACCTTACATCAATCATCGCTAACTGATACTGCTTTTTTTCTAACTCCGCAAAGAAATCTTTCCCTGAATAAACAACAGTAACATGATAGCCCCTCCCACCTAGAAGATGGGCCAAGAAGTTTCCTACTTCGCGCTCATCATCAACAATAAGTAAGTTAGCCATACATTTCCCCCTTAGGCAATAGCAATGTAAAACAACTCCCTTTTCCCTCAACACTTGTAACTTCAATTTTCCCACCATGCATTTTTGCAATCCCAAGACTAACTGATAATCCTAAGCCATTCCCCTTGATTGACTCTTTAGTTGTAAAAAAGGGATTGAAAATCGCTGTTACATCTTTTTCTTTGATTCCAACCCCATTATCAGTTACAGATAAGTAAACCCATTCTTCGTCGTCAACCACCTTAACATTTGTTTCAATTTCAATTTTCTTTTCCTGACGGTCAACTTCAGTTAAAGCATCTTTAGCATTTAATAAAAAATTAATTACTACTTGTTCAATTTGTTGTACTGAACCTTCTACTAACGGTAGATCGTCTTTTAACCTACTAACAATTCGTATATTCTCCCGTTCAATTTGGTAACCAACTAATGATAAAACTTGTTCTACCGCATAATTTACCGAAGAATCTTGGAGCACAAATTGATCTTGTCTTGAAAACGTCAATAAATTTCGAATGATATTTTTACAGCGGTCACCACAATTCTTGATATCTTGTAAAAGTTGATGAGACGAAGTTCCTTTTTCAAACTGGCGCATTAATAGTTGTGAGTTACCAAGAATTGCTGTAAGTGGACTATTCAATTCATGGGCAACGCCGGCAGCCATTTCCCCTATAGCCGCCAACTTTCCTGAATGAATTAATTGGGCTTCTGTATGCACTTTTTCCGTTACATCCTTCATGTAGAAGATAACCCCGTACATCTCATCTTTTTCATTAGACACTGGATATGTATAAATTTCACAAATTCTTTTGTTTTTTACACTCATTTGACAATATGCTGGTTGTTTCATTTTATAACTTTTCCATTCTTCTCCGTCCTGATCTTGAAACAAAATACGAGATATCTTCTGCCCATTTAACTCTTTTCCATCCATTTGAAAAAATCGTGGGACCGCATCGTTAAAGCGGATAATTGTATCTTCCATATCCACAAAAATAATCATATCAAGGACAGCCCGAAACGTTTCTTCCCATTCCTTCTTCCCTTGTAGTACTGCATTATAAAGCTTCGCATTATCAATACAAACAGCCAATTGATCTGCTAGTTGCTGTAAAAATGATAGATCTTGCGTCTCATAACTGATTTGGCGCTTACTTTCAAAACTAATCACACCAATGACCGCTTCTTTACTTATTAAAGGAATAAGTAAAACAGATTCTATGTTTAAGCTTCTTAACATATCTTCTTCTACTATTGATAATTGCTGTTCTTTCGTAGAAAAAGAATAATAGATTGGTTGTTTCCTATTAATCGATTGCCAATATAATGAATTCTTCTTTGGTAAGGATCTTACTGGCATTAAATCTTGTGGATAGACATTTGATAAAATTAGCTCATTATTTTCAAATAGAGAAAGACTTAATCGGTCAAACGTAATAATATGCTTCAATTTCTCTAAGACATTGCCAAGCATCTCATCCATTGTCATATGAATATTAAAGCTCTTCATGACATCATTAATAATCTCAAGCTTCATATTCTTTTTCTCTAATTGACGAATCGTTTTCTTTAATTCCATATAATAGCTTTGTTTTGAAGATTTCACCCCTGTAAGAAGTTCAATCATATTTTGTTTATCTTCAATCACAGCCATCACCCCATTTTTTAAAACGCTTTTCTAAAAAGCTCTTTTACATCTTCTATTGATATATCTCGCGGATTCGTAATCATGCAAGCATCATCTAATGCTGCTTGACTCATTTCAAGGATAGAGTCTTCTTTTAATCCAACCTCTGACAACCGTTGCGGAGCTCCAACATCTTTTGAAAGCGCTCTCACTTTGTCGATTGCTTGTTTACCAACTTCATAGCCAGAGGATCCTCGAACATCAACACCCATTAACTCAGCAATTTTTAAAAATTTTTGTGGTGCAGCTATATAATTAAATTCCATTACATGTGGAAGTAAAATAGCATTTACCTCACCATGGGAAAGTTCAAACCTTCCACCTATTGCATGACTCAACGCATGAGCAGCACCTAAGATGGCATTAGAAAAAGCTAAGCCTGCCTGTAAGCTAGCCATTGCCATTGCTGCTTTTGCTTCTTCATTCGTTTTCGAAGCAACAGACGGTCGTAAAAACTCACAAACGAGTTTAATCGAGTTTTTTGCCTGAACATCAGTTAAAGGTGTTGCTGCAATACTCACAAAAGATTCAATGGCATGTGTCAGTACATCCATACCTGTTGAAGCAGTTAAATATCTGTCTTTTGTTACTAAAGTAAACGGATCAACGATAGCTATATCTGGAACTAATGACTTTGAGATAATCGTCATTTTCTTTTTTCGCTCACAATCAACAATGACAGAGAATTGCGAGACTTCTGAACCAGAGCCTGCTGTTGTAGCAACCATCACTAGTGGTGGTAGGGGAACTTTGATTTGATCGACACCTTCATAATCAGAGATTCTTCCTCCATTTGTTACGACAATGGCAATTGCTTTCGCCACATCCATCACACTTCCACCACCGATACCAATAACAGCATCACATTCATTTTCCTTATACACATGACAGCCTTTTTCTACCTCAAAATCTTTTGGGTTTGTCGTTACCTCATCGTATGTAGAATAAGCCAAACCAACTTGCTTACAACCCTCAATCGCCTTTTCCAACCAACCTGCTTCTATCACACCAGGATCACTAACGATTAAAACCTTTTTTGCACCTAATCTTAAACAACTATCACCAACTTGGTCTATGGCACCCTTACCAAAAATAATTTCAGGAGTAATGAATTTATTAATATGCATCCAATTGCCACCCTTATTTTCGTAATATTTATACAATTCGACTTTTCTCTTCTTTTTCCTTTTAAAATTGATTAGTTTTGGAAAATTTTATCTCCTAAAAACAAAAAAGCCTTAGACGTTTCGTCTAAAACCAGTTAGTAACTTAAGGAACTTACCTTTGTAGCTCTTCTAGAGTTTTCAAATAAAATTCGGACAACCTAAACAAGACAACAGACCATTGAACGGGTATAATTTAACTAAACTATAGAAATAGGGAGCTAGTGAAAAATGTATCAAAATTTAGAAGAGTGTATTCTTGATTTGGAAAAAAACGGTCAATTAGTGCGTATACACGAAGAAGTTGATCCATACCTTGAGATGGCTGCTATCCATCTCAAAGTTTTTGAAGCTGGTGGGCCAGCATTATTATTTGAAAATGTAAAAGGTTCAAAGTTTCGAGCAATCTCTAATTTGTTCGGAACAGTAGAGAGAAGCAAATATATTTTTCGAAAAACATGGGATGGCGCTCAGAATGTTGTTGCGTTACGAAATGATCCCGTTAAAGCACTAAAAAATCCATTTAAACATGTTAGCACTGGGTTAGCTGCTTCAAAAGCACTACCTTTGAAAAAATCGACTAGTCTACCAGTTACACACCAGGAAATTAACATCTCTGACCTCCCACTAATTCAACATTGGCCTGATGATGGCGGTGCTTTCGTAACTTTACCTCAAGTGTATAGTGAAGATCCTGAAAAGCCTGGCATTATGAATGCTAATTTGGGGATGTACCGAATTCAACTTAGTGGGAATGACTATGAACTAAATAAAGAAATTGGCTTGCACTACCAAATCCACCGTGGAATTGGCGTTCATCAAGATAAAGCAACACGAAAAGGCGAACCATTAAAGGTTAGTATCTTTATTGGTGGACCTCCAGCTCATACATTATCAGCAGTTATGCCCTTGCCAGAAGGCTTAAGTGAAATGACATTTGCTGGTTTACTTTCAGGGCGCCGTTTCCGATATAGCTACATAGATGGGTATTGCATTAGTAACGATGCTGATTTTGTTATTACAGGAGAAATACACCCTGGCGAAACGAAACCGGAAGGACCTTTTGGCGACCATTTGGGCTATTACAGCTTAACCCATGAATTCCCTCTGATGAAGGTTAATAAAGTGTACGCGAAAGAAAATGCGATCTGGCCTTTTACAGTTGTAGGTCGTCCTCCTCAGGAAGATACAGCTTTTGGTGATCTAATCCATGAGTTAACAGGAGATGCAATAAAGCAAGAAATACCTGGCGTGAAAGAAGTTCATGCAGTAGATGCAGCTGGTGTTCACCCATTGCTCTTTGCCATCGGTAGCGAACGTTACACACCTTATCAAAGTGTAAAGCAACCAGCTGAGCTACTTACGATCACGAATCGCATTTTAGGAACTGGTCAATTGAGTCTAGCTAAGTATTTATTTATTACTGCTGAAGACCAGCAACCTTTAGATACCCATAAGGAAGCAGAGTTTTTAGCCTATATTTTAGAACGAATCGATCTCCACAGAGACATTCATTTTTATACAAATACAACGATTGATACTTTAGATTATTCTGGAACAGGCTTAAATACAGGTAGCAAAGTTGTCTTTGCAGCTTATGGCGATAAGAAAAGAGACTTATGTAACGACGTACCTGATAACTTAAAAGGTTTGCGAGATTTCAAAAACCCGCACTTAATTATGCCAGGTATCGTTGCCATAGAAGGTTCAAAGTTCTCCACAAACGCTAACGCAGAACAAGAAGCAAAAGAATTATCCGAGGCAATTCAATTGAAGGGTTCAATGCCATCTTGCCCAATGATCATCCTTTGCGACGATAGCGATTTTATGAGCGAATCGATTAGTAACTTTTTATGGGCAACATTTACAAGAAGCAACCCATCTCATGATATTCATGGCGTTAACAGTCACTACGAATTTAAGCACTGGGCTTGCGACAATATCATTATCGACGCCCGAACAAAGCCGCATCATGCACCACCACTAATTCCAGACCCAACGGTTCAAAAGAACATTGAACGTTTCTTTGTTAAAGGGGCTAGTTTAGCTGGGGTAAAAGTTGATTAATTAGCCTTATATGTAAACGAAGAAAACCACCTCTAGTTTATGAGGTGGTCTTCTTCGTTGTCGGGACATGAACATAGGGTCAGGTTAACTATCCCACCTCAATCACAAAGTCCACTGGGACGCTGTACCTGACCCTCTCTTAATGTTCTATAGCCCTAAATCCTCTATTGCATTCATGAGCCTAGTAACCTCACTAATAAGACTAAACAGTGGAGAATTTTCTAATTCTGTTAATTTCAGCTCACCATTAGTCATAGCATTTTCAATTATTGTAGTTAATTCTTCATTTTTCTCTACTAGCTTTTGATGAATTTCTTCAGCGATAGCTGGAGCTTCAGTTAGATTGAATTCCTTTACTTCTACTAGTAACGCTGATAATTTTTCTTCTAACGCAGCTTTGATTTCAGGATTCGCCACTGCTTCTTGTATCATCTGAGGTGCTTCCTGTCCAAAGTCGTCCCAAGTATTAATAAGATCAGTTGCTTTATCAACATAATCTAGTGAATTATTCACTTCCTCAAGCAAAGAACATCCACTTAAAAAGATAGAAAAAAGAATCGTCATCGAAATGATTGTTTTACGCATTGTTTTCCTCCTCTATTGAGTTATTTTTTCACTCTTTTTTTCACTTCTTTCATCACAACTGGGATTACCTTTTCTTTTGCAATTTTTAACCCGTTCTTTTTTATAAAAGTTTTTACTATCTGTTTAATCATAATTATGTTCCTCCTCTCATAGCGATTACTATGTTTGTATACTAAAAAAATATAAAATAAAAGACCTCTGCCAGTTGGTACTGACAAAGGTCTTGCAAACAGAATTTAACGCCCTGCCAGCAAAGCCGGGGATAAAAATCCCGTAATGACGACTTTACTGTATAGCTACTCCCCTTTGGGATGATATTAAGTTATTATCTAACTATTATAGTAAGCCAATCCACTAGGGAAGTCAATTGTAAACATGGGTACGGTTCGAGACCGGTGAAGAAGTGGGGTTTTATTTCGCCTAAATCTATTAAAAAGCTAAGTGCCAAGCACTTAATTTTCTTAACTTTTGTGTATACTAACTTTCAATCTCCATTAACGCTTCTGCGCATTTTATGCCGTCAACAGCACTAGACGTGATACCTCCAGCATAACCTGCCCCCTCACCACAAGGGTATAAGCCTTTGATGTTCGACTCAAATGTCAGCGGATTTCGTCTAATTGTCACTGGTGAAGAGCTTCGGCTTTCTACAGCTGATAAAATAGCATCGTGTTTGATAAAGCCCGCAAGTTTCTTATCCATTGCTCGTAAACCATCTTTTAGACTAGCAACGATGAAATCATCAAGACATTCCCTTAAATCTGTAGGTGTGACACCTGGGGTGTAAGTTGGAATAACACGCCCTAGTTGTTTACTAGGTTTATCTACTAAGAAGTCGCCAACAAGTTGGACTGGTGCAAAGTAATTTCTGCCACCAACTTCAAATGCTTTTCGCTCAAGTTTTCTTTGAAATTCAATAGCTCCCAAAATGTCGCCATTAAAATCATTTGGTGAGACAGAAACAAGCAATGCACTGTTAGCATTTTCACCATTTCTTGCACTATAGCTCATTCCATTTGTAACTACTGTATTTTTTTCTGACGCAGCAGCAACAACATGACCTCCAGGACACATACAAAACGTGTATGCCCCTCTTCCATTAGAAAGATGTGCATTCAATTTATATTCAGATGCACCAAGTAGTGGACTACTTGCAAATTTACCGAATTGCTGTGCATCAATGTCTTCTTGAAGATGTTCAATACGGACACCTACAGCAAAAGGCTTCGGAATCATCTCTACCCCTAAATCCTTTAACATAAAGAAAGTTTCCCTGGCACTATGCCCAATCGCCAATACGACAGTATCAGTTTCCAACGACTCTGTTTCACCTTGTTTTTCTAGTAAGACACCTCTGACTGCACCATTTTCAATGATCAGTTCCTTCATTTTCGTTTCGAAACGCACTTCTCCACCAAGTCGTTCAATTTTTTTCCGAATGTTTCTAGTAACCGAATACTAAAAGACAATATTTTATTTTGTTTCACCTTTAGTATTTTCTGGATTTTCTGTGCTAAAAGCTCTTTTTCCTTACTCGGGTCAAAATCAGCACGAAGCTTAATATTACTTATTCTTAACATGTTAGATTCCATCCTAGTTTTATATTCGTAGCTTTGAGTCAATATGCTACATAAGGATCATATCATAATTAACAGTGGGGACATAGGACAGGTTTACTGCGTCACCTTAATCACAAGTCCACTGGGACACTGTACCTGTCCCTCTGTCCCCCTGCTCATCCACTCCCCTTTTTGTAAAAACTTAATATATTGGTCTTCTTCAAGTGGTTTACTGCATAAATATCCTTGAAATTCTTGACAATTTAATTTTTGAATAATTGAGAGTTGATGTGTTGTCTCAATGCCTTCTATTACCACCGATTTATTTAGTTTCTTGCACAGATTAATAGTGGCTTCAAGTATATCAAAGGTTTCTTTGTTCACTTCAATATCACTTATAAAGCTTTTGTCGATTTTAACAATATCACATGGTATTTTTCTTAAATAATTTAAAGATGAATAGCCTGTACCAAAGTCATCCAGGGCTATTGATATGCCAACATTTTTAAGTTCAGATAAAGTTCTTAATACTTGTTCTTCCCTATCAATGATAACACTTTCTGTAATTTCAAATTCCAACCATTGCGGGTTAATATTTTGTTCCTTTATAATTGCGAGAATTTTATCTACGAAATCGATTTGAAACAACTGGAGTGAAGATATATTAATCGATATTTTTTTGAAATTTAACTTTCGTCCTTTCCAGCCCATAATCTGTTTACACACTTGCTTAATTAACCATTCCCCAAGGTTTGTGATTAACCCTGTTTCTTCGGCCAGTGAAATAAACTCATTCGGAGAAACAATTCCCCATTTTGGGTGTTTCCAACGAATTAATGCTTCAGCCCCCGTTATCTCAAAGGTTTTAGGATTAATTCTCGGTTGAAAATAAACGAGAAATTCCTCATTTACGATGGCCTTTTTTAGATCGTTTTTTAGTGTAAACATTTTTAAGCTATTTACATTCATCATAGGTGAATAGATTTGGTATTGGTTTTTCCCTTCAAATTTAGAACGATACAAAGCTGTATCTGCACATTTCATTAATTGATCACTACTATTCCCAGATGAAGGAAATACGCTAATACCTATACTAACAGTAATGTTAAATTCAAAATCATCAATCTTAAAAGGGACATCATCAAATAGTTTGTTTAATTTGCTCCCTAGTTGGTCAATTTCCTTTTTATTTTCTAAATCGGGGAAAATAAGAACAAATTCATCTCCCCCTAATCTTCCACAAAATACTTTTTCAGAAAAAGCACTTCTTATGTGAAGAGAAACTTCTTTAAGTAATTTATCCCCCATGTCATGACCGAAAGTGTCGTTTACATATTTAAAGCCATCTATGTCCATGAGTATCACAGCAAAAGAAGAAAAGACACTTTTTGCTTTGACCAGCTCTTCTTGAAGTCGTTTTTCAAAGCTTCTTCTATTATTTAAACCTGTTAGATGATCATAATAGGCAATGTGTTTTATTCTTTCTTTCACTCTCTCTTGGTCAGTTATATCTCGGAAACTATATACTATCCCTTTAATATATGGATCACTTAAATAATTTGTAGTATTCACTTCGCACCAGATCCAACCATCGTTTTTGTGCTTTACTTTCACATTAAAATGGAGGGATTCCCCATCTCTTAAACACAATTTCTTAAACTCATCGAAATTTTGATCATTTTGCTCTAAATAACTCAACTTTCGCAGAGTGAAATCGGCAAATAAGCCTTGATATAATTAGGTAGGCCTGAGATCCACTGCTCCAGTTGACTTTGTATTAACTTTTTGATTTTCTTATTTGTTTGTTCAAGCGCATCTTGAAGAAGCTCGATTAGCTGCTGTAAAGCAACAGCCCAATCAAGTTCATTGACTTCGTCACATAGCTCGTAAAAAAGACCTCCAATCGTACGTTGGTCGGTGTTACAGCGGTTTTGCCAAGATAGCACGATAAAACGAGCAAAGACAATAGTTGTATGGCTTATAAGCGCATCATATGAACGGCTTTGAAACTCTTTTTCAAGTTTTAAGAGTGATTTGGCCGTCTTAAAGAAAACCTCAATATCCCAACGCATTCCATAGATTCGAACGATTTCTTGTTCGGAAAGAGTGCGATCGGTGCTGAGGATGGCTAGCCATTCGCTTTTCTTGTTTCTATTTCGAATAAATACAACTTTAATTGGTGTTCCATTAGCCATAGTTGTATGAATGGAACGAAGTATTCCTTTCCTTGATTGAACGGGTCCAGCTAGGCGGTAAAGCTGTTTTAATGAAACCATTTCTCCGCTTACGTTGTAACGCTGTTTTGTTTCTTTGACCATGCCAATCACGTCTAATCCTTGATCAACAATGTTTTTGACAAGTGGTGGCAAAGTAAACCAAGAATCCATGAGGACATAACTGGCTTCTATTCCACTATCTAACGCACGTCTGATCATGTCTGGGATTTGTTCAGGCAAAGTTTGTAGGGCATTTTCCCGACGTTTATAACCGCATGTGCGTTTGTCTATATGTTCGGAGATTCCATTGATTTGTGACGTTTTGGAACTGACCAAGGAAAAGTCAATCGGCATAAATGTATGCCCGTCAGACCACCCCATAGTCAACATACGGAACCCCTTATAGAAACGCATTTTAAGAGAGGCATGGTCAAAACAACGTGCAAGTAATTCAACCTTTTTACTACGATTTCGATCATAAGCAGAATCATCAAAAACGAACACTTTTGGACGACTTTTGTCAGTAAGGCGACTCACTTTCTTAATTGTAAAGGTGCTTAATAGCAGTAAGAAACGGCGCCAATTAAATGTTGATTGATTTAAAAAACGATAGACAGAATCCTTGGCAGGAAACTTATCTGCCTTCTTTGAATCAAGAAGGGTGTACCAATTTTTATGTTGAAATATCAAACAAAAAATGAGTTGAAATAAGTAAGAACAGCTGAAACCAAAGGACTTTTTAATTCCAGCCTTGCGTAGATGTTTAGACATTTCCAGCTCAGAAAAAACAGAATCAAGTTCATTTGGCAGTTGATTGTATTGGCTATTTTGGTCTATCATATAGGGAGCACCTCTTCTGTATGGTAGTGTTTTCTAGTCAATTACACTATACCAAAAGAACGAGGTGTTTTTCATTTTTCATTAACATTGTCAAGTAACATAATGAAAAGGCCGCAGGCCTTTAACAATCAACGTGGATCACCTACTTTATTGGTGCGAAAGTTGAGTAAATAATTAAAAATATTTGTTCCAAGAACCTCTTCTGCTTTATAGCCTATTACTTTCTCAATTGCATTGTTTTGATAAATAATATTCCATTCTTCATTAATAATTCCAATCACTTCGACAGCATTCGTTATCAGTGAACTTAATTGCCGTTCCTTTTGGGCTGCAGCAAATTCCATTTCTTTTTTCTCAGTGATATCAGTTCGTAGGGTTAAGAACTGGTAAGGTTGATTATTGTCATCTAAAATAGGGAAAATACTCATCATATTCCATGCAGTGCTATTATCTTTTCGTTTAATATTAATCTCATTTTTCCAAATTTGGCCTGACAAGATGGTGTTCCACATCTTTTTAAAATACTCTTTGGTGTGATAGCGGGAATTGAAAATTCGTGTGTGTTTACCTATAATTTCATCTTTATTATAACCAATCATTTGGCAGCATTTAGAGTTGGCGTATAGAATGGTTCCTTCAAGATTTGTTAATAATATGCTCGCTTCATTATTAATTACTGAATTTATTTTACCTATATCAACATGAAAGGGTTCACTACTGTGTTTTCTTTCTACTATCCCAAGCTCATTTAATAGATTATCCAGTTTTTGGCTTGCTTTAACAGTATCTTTTGATGTAAAACCTGTCTCAAATGCACTAATTTCCATCACTTTTCTTATCTTTTCGATATCCTCAATCAATTCGAAATTCTTAGTCATGGCTTCCACCTTTCTACTTTATAAATTATAAATATAATTGTGTTTCTAATGGGCTACGTAGGTAATACGTTTAGAGCAACAATTTACTATTCGTAATTCACATAAAATTATCAGGCATTGATCTTCTGCATTTTTTTCTGTTTTCTCAAGTTGGTTAAAACGAACCAATTTGAGAATATATTGACTCGTTTTAAAGATATCCGCTTTCTTTTGATTACAGCCAACGAAATGTACCATCAGTGACATAGTTCTTACCATCGAATGACAAAGAATGTACCAGTAAATGCCACGCTGTTTACCAGTTTGCCTTTTGTATAATTAGTGAGCACACCTTCGAGTGTGCCATTTTTTATATAGGAGGTATTTTTGTATGATTCATTATCGAAAGATATTGGAATTGCACGATGAGGGGATCAGTCTTAGGGGCATTGCCGCCAGTACAGGTCACTCTCGCCAAAAAATAACAGAGGTTATTTCCCTAGCCGAAAAGAAAGGATTAGATTGTCCATTAGAGGAAGAAATGACGGATAAGTGGATTGAGGAATTTCTTTTTCCAGAGAAGAGCTTGGAGGCTTCTGGTCGAAAACCATTGAACTTTGACTATATTCATGAAGAGTTGGCCAAACCTAATGTGACACTTTCGCTTCTGCATCATGAGTATGAAGCTGAATGTCGAGCCAGTCAAAAAATACCGTACTCATACCGTAGTTTTTTGCGGCACTATAGCAGGTACGCTGACAAGTACAAAGCTACATTGCGTATTCGCAGAAAACCAGGTGAAATAATGGAAGTTGACTGGGCAGGTTCCACATCTTTTATCATTGATAGAGATACTGGGGAGAAGGTTAAAGCCTATATTTTCGTTGCGACTTTGCCTTGTAGTCAATTCTCTTATGCGGAAGCAAGCTTATCAATGGATTCACAGTCATGGATTAATGCTCACAATAGTGCGTATAAGTATTTTGGAGGATCTACACAAATTGTTGTACCGGATAACCTAAAAACGAGTGTAACAAAACATACCACACGTGAATTGATTTTGAATCCTACCTACAGAGAAATGGCAGAATACTATAATACAGTCGTTATGCCTGCACGTGTTCGTACTCCGAAAGATAAAGCAAGTGTTGAAGGTTCCGTTGGTGTTATCTCTACATGGATTATAGCAGCATTAAGAAATACACATTGCTTTAGTATTGATGAATTGAACGAGGAAGTTTGGAAGAAATTAGATGAATTCAATCGCCGTCCCTTTACTCGAAAAAAAGGCTCTCGATTGTCAGCATTTGAAGAAGAGGAGAAATTTGCGCTTTCTCCTCTTCCAATCGCACATTTTAAAATGTCTGAATGGAAAAAAACAAAAGTACGCCCTGACTATCATCTTTCTATCGAGAGCATGTTTTATTCTGTGCCGTACGAATATATTAATCGAGAAGTCGAGGTGAAACTTTCCGATAACCTCGTTGAAATCTTTTTTAATCATATGCGTGTGGCATCACATAAACGACTATACGGGAAGTTTGGACAATCTTCCACCCTTCGTGACCACATGCCTGATAATCATAAGTTATACGTGGATCAAACGCCAGAAACTGCAATAGAATGGGCTGAAAGTATTGGTGCATCAACCTTAAGCGTTATTCGCTATCTTTTAGATACTTCGCAAAATGAAAAACAAGCGTTACAGTCTATATTTTCTTTGAAAAAGTCTGAGCGTAATTACACAAAATATGAGATTGAGCGTGCTTGCAAAATGGTAGTTTCTATGACTAAAAGACCTACGGTCAAAAGTATTCAAACGATCTTAAAGAACAACAAAAAAAGTGATGCCGAACAAGAATTGAAACGTCAAACAGATATTAGCAAAAATAATTATGGCTTCACACGTGGAGCTTCTTACTATGGAGGAACGGATAAATGATGAATGAGCAGACATTAACCAAACTACACGAATTGAAATTAAGTGGAATGGCGGAAGCCTATAAGGAACAATCAACTAATAAAGAGTTTCAAAAGTTGAGTTTCGAAGAACGCTTTAGTTTACTTGTCGATTTAGAACATTCCCGTCGTAAGAGTAATAAGCTTCAACGCTTGATCAATACAGCCACTTTTTTAAACTCAAATGCTTGTATCGAAGATATGGAATATCACGAAGACCGAAGATTAGATAAAAATTTGATATTAAAACTGGCCAGCGGTACCTATATCCATGACAGTCACAATATCATATTGAAAGGACCTACTGGTTCGGGAAAAACATTTTTAGCAACTGCCTTTGGAGTATCTGCTTGTCGACAATTCTATAATGTTAAATACATTCGCTTACCGGAATTATTAGATGAACTGTCTCTCGCAAAATTAGCTGCAGATGGAAGCTATCGAAAATTGATTAAAAAGTATACGAAAGTAGATCTACTCATCCTTGATGAATGGTTACTAACAGATTTATCAACGAATGAAGCAGCAATTCTATTAGAAATCACAGAATCTCGTCATAAGATAGCTTCGACTATTTTCTGTTCACAAATTGACCCTAGTGGTTGGCATATAAAATTGGGGAATGAAACAATTGCGGAGGCTATTCTAGATCGTATTATCCATGATTCATATCAAATTCTAATAGACGGAGAAGTATCTATGCGTGAGCGTCATGGATTAGGTAGCTAAGTTTAATATGGCCACTTTAACGAGAAAGGAACTACGTAAATTAGAAGAGTACTATTATTGGAGTGGTTACAATGACTGGTATCCATTTCCTAAAGAACTAAAAGGAAAGCTTTTGAGTGTTTATGGAAAGGAGCCTTTACCTTATACCTGGACCGAACATGATATTTGGGAGGGTTCCAGAAAGATGATCATGGAGTACTTCAAAAACAAATAAACTAATTGAACACAAAAGAAAAGTCCTACAAGATTATAAAACTATTAATCTGTAGGACTTTTTTATTCAATGGTAAATACACTGGCGTTACATGGTAAAATCCTTGGCATTCGGTGGTAAAAAACATGGCGAGGGTGGTAAATTCGAGTGGCTGTAATCATCTTTGTCATAAGTAATGTAAATCCTGTTCTCTCATTTGATATCACCAACCTCTTCCAATTTTCCTGTTACTATCATCTTTTAAATTTGCCTATTAGAATATCACCTTGAATTCTCAAATATGTAATTTAATTAAAGGGTTAGAATAGGAACTAACTCCTATTCGTATTGGAACTCCCTCTCTTAAACACAATGGGAGTGTTGATTAAATAAAAAAAACTATGATTAAAACCAATTTCTGGTTCAACCATAGTTTTCACTCTATTAATTTCGAGGTAAATAATACATTTGGTAAATTTTAGCTATCGCCTGAGAACGGTCACTCACATCTAGTTTTTGTAGTATTTTGGTAACGTGGTTTTTTACGGTATGGTCACTAATATATAAACTTTCAGCAATTTCACGGTTATTTAACCCTTTCAATACCAAGTTTAAAACATCAATTTCTCTAGGGGTTAATTGTAAATCCTGAAAAAGTGCTTTTTCTTCTATTTTGTTGCTATTATGCAAAAAAGGGTCGTGTAAAGAAATTTCTGTTTCAATAATATAATTTTGGTTAAGATACGACTTGAACTGGTTTCGGAGATCTTCTTGAACGTTAGAAAGGTAAGAAAGTTTCTCAATATTTTCTTGTTGTTTCACATAAAAATAAATAAGACCAAGTATTTCGCTTTCTTTTGAATTTCCAGACTTGTTTTCGAGCACTCGCTTTACTCCTTTTAAAATTGAGAGCAGCTCATTATTATTCATATAATTTTCAATTATAGAGAGATCAATACCAACTAAACTACTGGCCTTCTGTATGTTCTGATTATTGTTATCATGTATAAAGTTTATGAATTTTGTGACATGATCTTTTATCTTTGTAATAAATTGATAAAGCTCCTGATCTTGGTGTCTAATAAAATGCTCAATAAAATCAATAAAGTAGTCCTCTGTTCCTATTTGACTATTGTTCTGGCAAAGATGGAGAGAAATTCCCCCTGCCACTGTTAAACTTGATAAAAAAGCTATATATTGATCTATCTCTTTCTTAGGATTTACTCCAATACACAATACACCATATAACTTATCATTAAATAGTAATGGAAACTCAAGAACATCCGTTCCTCATTCTGTCTTTCCATTTACAATTTGGTTTCGATTCACTCGATTGGAGTGAATAAATACATCACTTGCCACAGAGTGACAGTAATCATTAATTTGCGCTCCTGACAAACCTCTTGAGACTATATCTACTTTGGAACTACTAATATCTGGCTTAAAGACAACGCAACAAAAAGGACCTCTAACGATATTCATGCTAATATCAAGCAGTATGAATAACACTCTTTTAACATCTTTCACATTTGTAATTACTTTGAATATCTCGTTGAAGGTAGAAAGTTCCATTAAATGGTTTTGTAAGTTTGATTTTTGGCTTTGCATTGTAAAAAGCATGCTTAATAAAGAAGAATACTGTTCCATTTTTATAATTAATGCTTCTTCTAGCTTATCATTAAAGCTCCCACCAAAAAGACTTCCTATTACTTTATTGTTATCAAAAATAGGAGCACAAAATAAACTTTTTGGATAAAGCTGACTACGGTGAAAGTAATTGATCCGCGGGTCATTTTCAACCTCATTCCAAAATTGAAATTTCTCTGCTGCTATTGTTTGACCTACAAATCCCTCCCCAATAGAAAATGTAGTTCCTATTAATCGTTCTGTATTATCTCCATGCATTAATTGAAGATAATATTCCGCTTCGTCCTTTTGCATTGCTAGACCTAAAAAATGCAAATCGCAGTGCTTATGATATATTTTTGCTACATATTCAGAGGTTTTTAATGTTCCACTTCTAATCTCGTCCATACACTGAAAGGTAAAGGATTGGTGCTCATTCTCTTTTAAAGATGTTAGATGTGTTTCCACTACTTGATTAAATTTCCTTATATTTTTCATTTTCTCGTTTTTTTCTTGAATAGTAGTTTCAGGCGCTAATTTAAGAGCTTCAAATAAGCCATTAACTTCGCTAAAGTTTTTATTTACATAATTTTGAACAAATTGTCGTGAAGATTGCTCAAGAATAAAACCAGAGAATAAATAATAGACAATACGTCCATCCACTCTTATCGGAGAAACTATATACTTTAGGCCAATTCGATTGTCTAGAAATACGGGCTGCCATACAGATTTTAACGAGGTTGTACTATTTTTAAAATTATCTTTTAGAGGCCAAGTGTCGTACAATAATTTTGACAATGAATTAAACCCAGAAACATTTGTAATCTCTTCTCCATTAAGATCTATTATTACCATTGTTAATCCTGTAAGAACGGAATAGGCCTCTTGAACATGCTGCAGGAATTCTAAATTTCTTTCCATGGCTCTGCCTTCCCTAACCCCACACTTACCGGTTGAACATAACGGTAAATGGCACTTTCCCCAGTTCCAATAATCTCTAGGATCATACTATCTACTAACTGACTGAGTACAACACTTAAATCTTCTGCTTTTCTCCCAAGTCGAATCTCAAGTCCTTGAACAGTTTCATACGCGTATGGATTTTCTTGGAAAAACATTGTACATTCTACTTGCAATGGACTTAAATGATACTCCATAATGGATTTATCCCCCTATATTAACCGTATAAAAGGCAGTGAAGAAATATTCTCCACCACTAGTGGTCGAGACATAATACCTTGTGGTGATTTCTTAAGTTGAAAGTATTGATAATTTCCATCGACCCATGTTTGAAATACCCCGCTACATGTTCTCTCAAGAAAGCTGGCAGTTTCAGTTCCTATTTCTTTGAAATTACTTAAGGCAAGCATACTCATACCAGAAGCGCTAATTAAGGCTATTTCTTCAGTAAAGTAGCTAATAACAAAGTCTTTCCCTCGTTGCGAAACAAGAGTGTTAAGATCAAAAAACACAAACCACTTCTCACCTTCATCATTATTCTGAAGATTTGATATATCGATTTTCTCTCTCATATACGTTTTAAACTGTTGGTTGTCCAAATCTTTTACCATTATTACAGCGGATTTGAAAGTTTCTGGTATAGGCCTTTCATAATGTTCAATAAAAATGATTTTTCTCTGTTCTATTAACTGCTTAAGATCAAGACCATATAGTCGTAGTAAATGGTCCACATCTAAGATGGACATTAAATTCGATAGCAGCATTAGAACATTTTCGCCGGCTTTTATTCTGCTTGAAATGATAGATGTGATGAAATATTTGTAATTGGCTTTGCTGTTTGTATCTAAAACGAAAACAGTCCCCCTTGGGATTCCACCTAATAACAGATTATCTATTGATGTAATACCAGTTGCTACATTTGATTTACTATCTGTTACATACTTATCTTCGAACATTGATAAGGCTGGGATAAGATAAATTCCAGTGTCAGTAATACGATAAATATGTTCACCTTCTTGAATTTTACATCCCCTCATTTTCAAGATTTCTAACGTTCTTTTACGATAAATAGTTTCATGTTCCTTTAGGGCTAGTCTAATTACACCATCTGAAAGATAACTAACAAATGATATTTCTTCATCCTTAATCGAATTTCTTTCATTAATAAATATCGATGTAAGAGAGAATTTTTTAAATGTATTTTTTAATATATTTACAGTGTTTCTTTTCTCAACGGTATTTTCGATTCCATCGTGAAATAAGTTTAAGCTATCAATAACGATACGCTTACAATCAATTTCCTTTATTATTTGTTCAAATATACCATTTGGTAATTTCATTTGTTCGATTAACACTTTCGGTGACATACATATGACCCGCAATTTATTTTGTTTTTCCAGTTCTTTTATCTCCCATCCAAATTGACTCATTTCGCGGTAAATTTGCTCAGGAAATTCTTCAAAGGTTATATATATACCTGATTCATTGTAATTTTTTACACCATCAACAAGGTATTGCATCCCTAATATTGTCTTTCCAGTTCCAGGAGCCCCATCTAATAAAATTGAAGACCCTGTAGGAAAGCCACCATTTAGGATATGGTCTAAGCCGCTAATACCTGTAGGTGATTGATTATTCAAGGTAAATCCCCCCTACTTTTGTGTTCGTATTGTCAAAACTTTATATAGAAATAGGCTATTAAATCCTAGTTTAAAGGGCTTTATAAGCAAAAAACTTGCCACCCCCTGAATTTTGTAGATAATTGAGGTTACCACACACCCAACATCCCAAAAGAAAGGAAAGTGACAAGTTGTTACCTCAAATTATAACCTATTTACTTACTTTTATAAACTACCAAGAACAAGTAATTCGAACGCTCCTTACCCTTTTAATAGGGAAGAGCATGTTTGATAAACCGACTGAGGCTCCAGTTAATAAACCATATCGCAAGCTTCAAGTTGATGATCTACCGATCATTGAAGTTCCAAAAAAACTAGATTTTCAAGTTTTATTAACCGAGCATCTTAAGTCTAAAGGTAAACCTCTCAAACCAGTACAAAGACGGTCGAATTCAACACCCGTTCCTTCATCAATGAAATGTCCTACGTGTGGTGCTCCATCTGATTATTTGTATGCGAACAATGGAGCGAAAGGACAATTTCAATGTAAGGTGTGTTCATGTCTTTTCAGTGAGAGAAATCGATATCTCAAGGAAGCAATCCTGAAATGCCCTCACTGTTCAAAAACACTTGAAAAAGTGAAGGAAAGAAAAGACTTCCATGTGTACAAGTGTAAAAACGACGCTTGTTCTTATTACCAACATAAACGTAATGCGATGACTCAAAAAGAGAAAAATCGGTTCAAAGAAGATCCTCAAGCCTTTAAACTTCGCTATATTTACCGCCAGTTTCACATTGATTTTCAACCATTAGCGAAGCATTCACCAAAGAGACCACGAGTTGATCTATCAAGAATTTATGTGTCTCCACATACGCTTGGATTGATATTGACTTATCACGTCAATTATGGACTTTCAGCCCGTAAAACAGCAGCGTTGATGAAAGATGTACACGGTGTTTCAATTTCTCATCAAAGCATTTTAAACTACGAAAACAGTGTGGCATTGTGGTTGAAACCGTATATTGATCACTATCCTTACGAACTCTCAGATCAATTTTGTGGTGACGAAACATACATCCGCGTAAATGGCCGTTGGCATTACCTGTTTTTCTTTTTTGATGCCGTGAAGAAAGTCATTCTCTCTTATCCTGTGTCACCTAATCGAGATACAGCTACAGCTATTAAAGCGATAGACGAAGTGTTGTTAAAGCTTAGGAAAATCCCAGAAAACCTAACTTTCGTTGTCGATGGCAATCCCATTTACTTATTAGCACAACACTTTTATGCCCAGCACCAAATCCCGTTTGAGGTCATTCAGGTAATTGGCTTAACGAACGAAGACGAGGTGTCAAAAGAATATCGACCTCTCAAACAAATTATCGAGCGGCTAAATCGTACCTTTAAAGGAAACTATCGATCCACTCATGGTTTCGGTTCAGAACATGGTTCTGTTTCTTTTGTGACCTTGTTCGTTGCTTACTTTAACTTTTTAAGACCACATTCAGCTTTGGAAGGAAAAGTACCAGTAACACTTCCTGAGCTAGAAAAGCTTCCAAACATGCCAGCTAGATGGACAACTCTTATTGGTCTTGCCCAGGACTGGATAAGTAAGCAAACTGCCTAACTTTTGTTTAACTGAGCCCTTTCTAGCCATCGGCGGAGCGTACTCTTGACAAACCGAACTTGCCAATGGTTTAAAATGGAAATACCAAGGGCTTATTTAGCTATGCCTTCTTTTGTCCTCTTCGCCCTTGTTAAACCTCTCGCTAAACCATTGGCGTGTTTGTCAAGAGCGATGGCGGGAGCTACCACCAGATTAATTGGTAGAAAGTGTCATCAGCCTTTAGTTTTCATAGAACTTTTGACACTACCTTTGTGTTCAATTAAACATATTATCTCAAATTTCTATAAAGCTTAACAGAAGTTCGACAAAACTAGACAATGGGCATTAATACTTATTTAGTTAAAATGTTCCTTGTAAATTTCTTATACTACTAATCTAGATTTTTTAATATAGTTATTATATTTTCAAAGTACGGTTTTACTATAAAGTCTTTGGCTCCCTTTTTAATAGCATCAACAATTATTGTTTGTTGTCCCATAGCAGAGCACATTATTACTTTAGCATTACCATCTATTTGCATAATATTATCAAGCGCAAATATCCCATTTTTTTTTGGCATGGTGATGTCTAATAGCACAATGTCTGGTCGATACCTATTAAATTTATCAATCGCCTCAATTCCATCCTCAGCTTCAGCAATTATCATAAATCCATACTGTTTTAACTTGTTTCCAAGTAAAGTTCTCATAAATAAAGAATCGTCTGCAATCAAAACTGTTTTCATATTTTATTGCTCCTATAACTTCTTTTTTTAGATAAGGATTATAATTATTTATTACGCAAAAACATAAACATAATTTCAATTGATGTACGATTTGGTAAATCAGTCAACTCATCGTACAAGGCCATTTGCTTTAATTCAACTTCTGCTTCTTTATGTGATGTTATATCCCTTAAATAGCCAGTAATTTTTTTAATATTCCACTATCATCAAAAATGGGTGAAGAGACGCTTATCCAACCACCTATCCCCTACATTTGAATGATGTATCCGAAATTTTACTTTTGTGTTTTTCCCTAACTCTAATTTTTCTTTCAACTTTCCAACTTTTTCTCTGTCTTCCTCATGTATTAGTTATGATTATCTAATATATTAATTATCTACTCTTTTCTAATTTCGTAAATCATCACCAATTCCTATTATTCGAATAAATAAAACTCATTAGAGGCATGACTGAAATAACCTGTCAGTTGCTCATTAGGAGTACATTCCTATATGGTAAATGACTTTTACTAGTCGTAATTAGCTAACAGTATTAAATGCCCACTTAACAACTTCGAGCAGAATATGAGCAAATGGCAGTGTAAAATTTCTGTAAAATGAAATCAAAACCTAACGTTTTCTATCGTATTCTCTAAATACAAAAAAATGCTTATAAACATTGATATAACAATGTTTATAAGCACTTTAATACTTATTAAAATGAATGTAAAAGTATAAATGGTACCGGTGGACCATACTTTACTTCATACACACAAAATTAAAAATAGTTTCGTATTGTCGTTAATACCCTCTCTAAATCATGATCATGTAGCTTGCCAATTTTAAATAGTAGCTCCTTAAAATGCACAGTTATTACTTACAATAACGACTGGTCTTCGTTTTCCATTTAACTCAACAGTCCATATTTCTCCACGTTTACTTGTTTTACTCATCTTCTTTACCCCAAAATATTTCTTCTTTTTCCTTAATAATTTGCTCTTTTGGGGGTCTACTATCATAGTAATTATCAAATAACTTATTAAGTAATTTGATCCGTTCCCCGTTATCCATTTCTCAGATAGCTTTCATGATCTCATCAGCAGTCATTCATAACCACCTCATTTAATAAATATAGTCTCTCGGAAATTAAATTTCCGCTTCAGCTCTAGTCTTTCGACTAGGGCTTTTTATTGTTTTACCCCTATTTAAAGGGGGCGAACACATTTTCCTCTTGACAAATTCAGAACGCCCCAATAATCGAGTTGAAGACATTAAAAAACTCGTATTGGGGGAATTTTTATGCTAAAAAACGTCCGTTCTCATGAATCCTATCTGTCTTTTGTTGTCGAGCAATTAGATGAACTCTATAAGGATAAAGCATTTTTAAAAACCTTTTACTCTGAACCAATAATTTGGTGTTCCTTGATTGACCTAACCGATGCCACCATGTTGCTTAGACACCGTTATTCCTCTAATCCAAGAGGAAGAAAACCGCGGCAGCCGTGTGATATGCTTCGGAGTTTAATGCTCATGCATTACCACCATATCTCAAGTATTGACAAGTGGGTTTATACATTAAAGACAACGCCAGTTCTTGCGGTCCTTAGTGGTTTTTCTCCATACAATGTTCCTGGAGTAGGTACCTTTTACGATTTTTTTAATCGGCTATGGCTTGGTTCAACTCCACATCTATCGAATAGAAATAACAGAAAGCTAAAGAAACCAAGAAAGAAAGGCAAAAAGAATCAGAAACAAGAGCCTAAAAACCCTAAGATTGTTGAAAAACTAGTTAAACGCGCCTTGAAAAATAAGGATATTAAATATACACCGAAAGCCCATGACCAACTTCAAATGATCTTTCAATCCTTGTTCGTCAATAAATCAGCAACACAAGGATTACTAGGTGACACCATGTCCTTAAGCATCCTCGGTGATGGATCTCCCGTTGTTACTGGTGGAAGACCTTATGGTAAGTTTCTATGCGATTGTCGTAAACAAGGAAATTGGAAATGCCAATGCAAGAGACAATTCTCAGACCCTGACGCTGATTACGGTTGGGATAGTTCTAGAGAAAAGTACTATTATGGGCGAAGCCTATTCATGGTAACTGCATCTGATAGTCCTTATGACTTACCTATTTATCCAAGGCTCTACAGAGCCAGTAAACATGACTCAGTTTTATTTGTAAGTACGTTTCATGAACTCAAACATTGGTATTCTGATTGGAAAATCAGTGAAGTCATCTTAGATTCTGCTCTAGATGCTTTTCCCATCTATGAAATGTTAGAACACTATGATGTTTCAGCCATCATTGACCTTAATCCAAGACGTTCTAAACAATTTCAGCATAAACAAATGGATATAAATCTTAAAGGTGTTCCAGTCTGCCCTATTGGTCGAGAGATGATCCACTGGGGATTAAATCAAAAAACCTATCGGCGCAAATGGCGTTGTCCAGCCGTATGCGGAAAATGGGAATGCCCAAATCCGTGTTCAGATTCAGATTATGGTCGAACATTTTATACAGCGACGAAGGATAATCCTCGTCTCTTTCCACGTATCAAACGTGATAGTAAGGAATGGCGAAAACGCTATTCTTTGCGAACTGGAGTTGAGCGTTGTATTAAACGGCAAAAAGTGGATTATCGTTTAGAAGATTCAAGAGGACGAAGTTCTAGACATTGGAATATTCGTACATATATCATCGGCATGTGTCAGCATGCCGATGCATGGATAAAGGAAGCAAAAAAGAATAATTTTGTGGCTACCAACCCGATTATTCAGTCCTTTTTGTCCTTATAAAGTCATCTTAAAATATAATTTTCAAAAAATCCACTTCATGTGGTTTATTTGTCATTCATTTTTTTGAAAATGACTTTGAAAATCCCACGCTTTCCTCTTAAAACAAGCTCATAAGCTCCAGGAGACCTAAATTTAATCATTTAATTTCCGAGTCTCTATTAAATAATTTACTCAAAATCAATTATACAATAGAATTAAATATTAATAAAACTACCACCAATTTTTAAAAACAGCAAAAAAGTAAGAACATTTTAGCTTATGTCATGTCCTTACTTTTTACGATGATAATATTTTATTATTTTTTTGCTTAGATTAGATACCGGTGGTCGGGGTCGAACCGACACTCCAGAAGGAACACGATTTTGAGTCGTGCGCGTCTGCCAATTCCGCCACACCGGCATATTTTAAAAATACACAGTAGAACTGTGTTTATACTATCTTAATCAGTTACTACAAACTACTAGGTTGTTTGCTCCTGCGCCACTCCGTTTGCTCGTCGCAAAACTGCAGGGAAGTAATTCATTGAAGTTGATTTGGTACCGAGGGCCGGACTTGAACCGGCACGATAGTCACCTACCGCAGGATTTTAAGTCCTGTGTGTCTGCCAATTCCACCACCCCGGCAAAACTAATAAAGACTTACATGAGAACTTTGGAGGCGGCACCCGGATTCGAACCGGGGGATAAGGGTTTTGCAGACCCGTGCCTTACCACTTGGCTATGCCGCCTCGATATAAAGTTGGAGCGGAAGACGAGGTTCGAACTCGCGACCCCCACCTTGGCAAGGTGGTGTTCTACCACTGAACTACTTCCGCAAAGAATATGGCTGGGCTATCTGGATTCGAACCAGAGAATGACGGAGTCAAAGTCCGTTGCCTTACCACTTGGCTATAGCCCATTAAGATGAAAATGGGGCGGCTGATGGGAATTGAACCCACGAGTGCCGGATTCACAGTCCGGTGCGTTAACCACTTCGCCACAACCGCCATAATTATAATGGCAGGGGCAGTAGGAATCGAACCCACACTGGAGGTTTTGGAGACCTCTGTTCTACCGTTAAACTATGCCCCTATAATAAACATTTAAATGGTGGAGGGGGACGGATTCGAACCGCCGAACCCAAAGGAGCGGATTTACAGTCCGCCGCGTTTAGCCACTTCGCTACCCCTCCATATTAGATACAACTAATTATTACATACTATTTTTACATTCGTCAATATATGAAAACAATATTGTTTTCATACTAGGCTATGCAATATTTTACTCATCGTGACAACTTTTTAAGAAAGGTGTCTGGTGCCGGCCAGAGGACTTGAACCCCCAACCTACTGATTACAAGTCAGTTGCTCTACCAATTGAGCTAGGCCGGCATAAATGGTGGCTCGGGACGGAATCGAACCGCCGACACGAGGATTTTCAGTCCTCTGCTCTACCGACTGAGCTACCGAGCCAATATCAATATAAAAAAAATGGCGGACCCGACCGGGATCGAACCGGCGATCTCCTGCGTGACAGGCAGGCATGTTAACCGCTACACCACGGGTCCATTTGGTTGCGGGGGCAGGATTTGAACCTGCGACCTTCGGGTTATGAGCCCGACGAGCTGCCAGACTGCTCCACCCCGCGATAATTTAAAATATTTTATTTTCTTCTTGCTCCTAGAGTCTACAATGCAACTAAGTTCGTTGCTTCTTCCTCTAAAAGTACCGCTCCGTAGCGACCTGCGTCGAAGCTCTGAAGTTTCTTCAAAGATGCTTCTCAGCGTGCTCCACCCCGCGATAATAAAATATGGTGGAGGATGACGGGTTCGAACCGCCGACCCCCTGCTTGTAAGGCAGGTGCTCTCCCAGCTGAGCTAATCCTCCGTAGTGCTTTTTCAAATAAAATGGTGACCCGTACGGGATTCGAACCCGTGTTACCGCCGTGAAAGGGCGGTGTCTTAACCGCTTGACCAACGGGCCTAAAAAACGAGCTATGGCGGAGAGCGAGGGATTTGAACCCTCGAGACGGTTTTACGCCGCCTACACGATTTCCAATCGTGCTCCTTCGGCCAGCTCGGACAGCTCTCCATAATGGCTCCACAGGTAGGACTCGAACCTACGACCGATCGGTTAACAGCCGATAGCTCTACCACTGAGCTACTGTGGAATAATATAAATATAATAGCCTAGCAACGTCCTACTCTCACAGGGGGAAACCCCCAACTACCATCGGCGCTGAAGAGCTTAACGATCGTGTTCGGCATGGGAACGAGTGTGACCTCTTCGCTATCGCCACTAGACTATTATTAAGTTGAAAGAAATTCATTCCTTCAAAACTAGATAACACACATTTAAGACTTGAGTAAGAATTCAAATTCGTGATTTTAGGATAAGTCCTCGACCGATTAGTATCTCTCAGCTCCACACGTCACCGTGCTTCCACCCGAGACCTATCAACCTCATCATCTTTAAGGGGTCTTACTGGATTAACTCCAAGGGAAATCTCATCTCGAGGGGGGCTTCATGCTTAGATGCTTTCAGCACTTATCCCTTCCACACGTAGCTACCCAGCTATGCTCCTGGCGGAACAACTGGTACACCAGCGGTGTGTCCATCCCGGTCCTCTCGTACTAAGGACAGCTCCTCTCAAATTTCCTACGCCCGCGACGGATAGGGACCGAACTGTCTCACGACGTTCTGAACCCAGCTCGCGTACCGCTTTAATGGGCGAACAGCCCAACCCTTGGGACCTACTTCAGCCCCAGGATGCGATGAGCCGACATCGAGGTGCCAAACCTCCCCGTCGATGTGGACTCTTGGGGGAGATAAGCCTGTTATCCCCAGGGTAGCTTTTATCCGTTGAGCGATGGCCCTTCCATGCGGAACCACCGGATCACTAAGCCCGACTTTCGTCCCTGCTCGACTTGTAGGTCTCGCAGTCAAGCTCCCTTTTGCCTTTGCACTCTACGAATGATTTCCAACCATTCTGAGGGAACCTTTGGGCGCCTCCGTTACTGTTTAGGAGGCGACCGCCCCAGTCAAACTGCCCACCTGACACTGTCCCCGAACCGGATCACGGTCCTAGGTTAGAATTTCAATACAATCAGGGTAGTATCCCACCGACGCCTCCACCGAAGCTGGCGCTCCGGGTTCTCTGGCTCCTACCTATCCTGTACAAATTGTACCAAAATCCAATATCAAGCTACAGTAAAGCTCCATGGGGTCTTTCCGTCCTGTCGCGGGTAACCTGCATCTTCACAGGTAATATAATTTCACCGGGTCTCTCGTTGAGACAGTATCCAAATCGTTACACCATTCGTGCGGGTCGGAACTTACCCGACAAGGAATTTCGCTACCTTAGGACCGTTATAGTTACGGCCGCCGTTTACTGGGGCTTCAATTCAGAGCTTCTCCCTAAGGATAACCCCTCCTCTTAACCTTCCAGCACCGGGCAGGTGTCAGCCCCTATACTTCGCCTTGCGGCTTCGCAGAGACCTGTGTTTTTGCTAAACAGTCGCTTGGATCTATTCACTGCGGCTCTCTCGGGCTTTAACACCCTATCAGAGCACCCCTTCTCCCGAAGTTACGGGGTCATTTTGCCGAGTTCCTTAACGAGAGTTCTCCCGAGCGTCTTAGAATTCTCTTCTCGCCTACCTGTGTCGGTTTGCGGTACGGGCACCTCTCACCTCGCTAGAGGCTTTTCTTGGCAGTGTAGGATCAGGAACTTCGCTACTTAAATTTCGCTCGCCATCACAACTCAGCCTTCGCGAGAAGCGGATTTGCCTACTTCTCAGCCTAATTGCTTGGACGCACATATCCATCAGTGCGCTTACCCTACCTTGCTGCGTCCCCCCATTACTCAAACGGTGAGGAGGTGGTACAGGAATTTCAACCTGTTGTCCATCGCCTACGCTTTTCAGCCTCGGCTTAGGTCCCGACTTACCCTGAGCGGACGAGCCTTCCTCAGGAAACCTTGGGCTTTCGACGGAGGGGATTCTCACCCCTCTTTTCGCTACTCATACCGGCATTCTCACTTCTAAGCGCTCCACCAGTCCTTACGGTCTGACTTCGCTGCACTTAGAACGCTCCCCTACCACTGACACCAAAAGGTGTCAATCCATAGCTTCGGTGATACGTTTAGCCCCGGTACATTTTCGGCGCAGAGTCACTCGACCAGTGAGCTATTACGCACTCTTTAAATGGTGGCTGCTTCTAAGCCAACATCCTGGTTGTCTGGGCAACTCCACATCCTTCTCCACTTAACGTATACTTTGGGACCTTAGCTGATGGTCTGGGCTGTTTCCCTCTTGACTACGGATCTTAGCACTCGCAGTCTGACTCCCGAGGATAAGTATTTGGCATTCGGAGTTTGACTGAATTCAGTAATCCTGTGGGGACCCCTAGTCCAATCAGTGCTCTACCTCCAATACTCTTCCCTCGAGGCTAGCCCTAAAGCTATTTCGGGGAGAACCAGCTATCTCCGAGTTCGATTGGCATTTCACCCCTACCCACACCTCATCCCCGCACTTTTCAACGTGCGTGGGTTCGGGCCTCCATTCAGTGTTACCTGAACTTCACCCTGGACATGGGTAGATCACACGGTTTCGGGTCTACGACCACGTACTCATTCGCCCTATTCAGACTCGCTTTCGCTGCGGCTCCGCCTTATCAGCTTAACCTTGCACGTAATCGTAACTCGCCGGTTCATTCTACAAAAGGCACGCTGTCACCCGGGTTTTTTCCAAAGAAAAAACATAGGGCTCCAACTACTTGTAGGCACACGGTTTCAGGATCTCTTTCACTCCCCTCCCGGGGTGCTTTTCACCTTTCCCTCACGGTACTGGTTCACTATCGGTCACTAGGAAGTATTTAGCCTTGGGAGATGGTCCTCCCGGATTCCGACGGGGTTTCACGTGTCCCGCCGTACTCAGGATACACTCTGGAGGAAACGAAGTTTCGATTACAGGGCTGTTACCTTGTTTCGCGGACCTTTCCAGATCGCTTCGTCTACTTCGTTTCTTTGTAACTCCGTGTAGAGTGTCCTACAACCCCAAGGGGCAAGCCCCTTGGTTTGGGCTGTTTCCGTTTCGCTCGCCGCTACTCAGGAAATCGATAATTTCTTTCTCTTCCTCTGGGTACTTAGATGTTTCAGTTCCCCAGGTCTGCCTCCTCATAGCCTATGTATTCAGCTATGGGTACCATCCCATTACGGATGGTGGGTTCCCCCATTCGGAAATCCCCGGATCAAAGCTTACTTACAGCTCCCCGAGGCATATCGTTGTTCGTCACGTCCTTCTTCGGCTCCTAGTGCCAAGGCATCCACCGTGCGCCCTTTCTAACTTAACCTAATTTTTTTGTGATAAGCTTCGCATTTCTTCGTCAACTTCGCTCTCCAATCGTCCTCATGTACGTTTGATGTACACTCCGGCGATTGTTTCGCTCGTTTCCTCGAACTACTCGCTTCTCTCAAAAAAATACCTAGTGTTTTTTTACAAAAACACCTGTTAAAAGGATTTTACGTCGATTTGAATTCTTGACTACTCAAGTTTACTCATAAAGTTCTTACAAACTTTCCGGTAAAACTTAAATGTGTTGTTGTTATCTAGTTTTCAAGGAACAAAGCGGCAATTGATAAGCGTCGAATTTCTTCGTCAGCTTCACTCGTCAATCATCCTCATGTACGTCTATGTACACTCCGGTGATTATCTCGTTCGCTTCCTCGAACTTCTTGCTTCTAAATTGCCTTTGTAGTTTCTAAATGGATTTAGAATATATGAGGCATCACTGAGATACTTTCACAATTCTACATTCTACATTTTGAATTCTACATTATATTGAAAGATTGCTCTCTCAAAACTGAAACACAGCGTCAGCGTACTTTTCCTAAGAAAAGCATCGACTAGAGTTTTAACTCCATAGAAAGGAGGTGATCCAGCCGCACCTTCCGATACGGCTACCTTGTTACGACTTCACCCCAATCATCTGTCCCACCTTAGGCGGCTGGCTCCATAAAGGTTACCCCACCGACTTCGGGTGTTACAAACTCTCGTGGTGTGACGGGCGGTGTGTACAAGGCCCGGGAACGTATTCACCGCGGCATGCTGATCCGCGATTACTAGCAATTCCGGCTTCATGTAGGCGAGTTGCAGCCTACAATCCGAACTGAGAATGGCTTTATGGGATTGGCTCAACCTCGCGGTTTTGCTGCCCTTTGTACCATCCATTGTAGCACGTGTGTAGCCCAGGTCATAAGGGGCATGATGATTTGACGTCATCCCCACCTTCCTCCGGTTTGTCACCGGCAGTCACCTTAGAGTGCCCAACTGAATGCTGGCAACTAAGATCAAGGGTTGCGCTCGTTGCGGGACTTAACCCAACATCTCACGACACGAGCTGACGACAACCATGCACCACCTGTCACTTTGTCCCCCGAAGGGGAAAGCCCTATCTCTAGGGTTGTCAAAGGATGTCAAGACCTGGTAAGGTTCTTCGCGTTGCTTCGAATTAAACCACATGCTCCACTGCTTGTGCGGGCCCCCGTCAATTCCTTTGAGTTTCAACCTTGCGGTCGTACTCCCCAGGCGGAGTGCTTAATGTGTTAACTTCGGCACTAAGGGCATCGAAACCCCTAACACCTAGCACTCATCGTTTACGGCGTGGACTACCAGGGTATCTAATCCTGTTTGCTCCCCACGCTTTCGCGCCTCAGCGTCAGTTACAGACCAGAGAGTCGCCTTCGCCACTGGTGTTCCTCCATATATCTACGCATTTCACCGCTACACATGGAATTCCACTCTCCTCTTCTGCACTCAAGTCTCCCAGTTTCCAATGACCCTCCACGGTTGAGCCGTGGGCTTTCACATCAGACTTAAGAGACCGCCTGCGCGCGCTTTACGCCCAATAATTCCGGACAACGCTTGCCACCTACGTATTACCGCGGCTGCTGGCACGTAGTTAGCCGTGGCTTTCTGGTTAGGTACCGTCAAGGTACCGCCCTATTCGAACGGTACTTGTTCTTCCCTAACAACAGAACTTTACGACCCGAAGGCCTTCATCGTTCACGCGGCGTTGCTCCGTCAGACTTTCGTCCATTGCGGAAGATTCCCTACTGCTGCCTCCCGTAGGAGTCTGGGCCGTGTCTCAGTCCCAGTGTGGCCGATCACCCTCTCAGGTCGGCTACGCATCGTCGCCTTGGTAAGCCGTTACCTTACCAACTAGCTAATGCGCCGCGGGCCCATCCTGTAGTGTTAGGTAAAACCCAACTTTTACTTTTGCACCATGTGATGCTAAAGATTATCCGGTATTAGCTTCGGTTTCCCGAAGTTATCCCAGTCTACAGGGCAGGTTGCCCACGTGTTACTCACCCGTCCGCCGCTAAGATTTAAAAGCAAGCTTTTAAATCTCCGCTCGACTTGCATGTATTAGGCACGCCGCCAGCGTTCGTCCTGAGCCAGGATCAAACTCTCCATAAAAGTGTTTGACAAAAGCTCAATAAAAATTTGTTACATTGACGAGATATTACTATCTCTTTAATTCGCTTGGCTGTGTGTTCAGTTTTCAAAGAACAATGCTTCTTATCTCACTTACAAAATGAGATACTTCTCACTACTACTTTATGCGACGAGAAGCTCACTTCGAAGCTTTCTCTTGCAGACGCAGGAGCAATCGCTGTCGTTTCACCGACAAGAATTTAATTATATCACGATAATTTTATCATGTCAACAACTTTTTAAAACGTTGTTGATGTCACTCAAATCAGCGACTTTAATAATATAACATTTCTTTTCCTCTAAGTCAATATCCCAATAGAATAATTTGATTTTAAAGCATCAAAAGAAAGGAAGTCGTTTTTAGCGACAAAATTTATTATACCCAAATCGATTAGATAAGTCAATAACTTTGAACTAAAAACTTATTTAATATAATATAACCGATGAAATACACCTTCGACTTCCGTTTCTAATTTAACTACATCTACAATCCCCTTTTGAACTAAATAATGAATCGTCACTAGTAAATCAGATCCACACTCTTTTAATTCCGGATCACTTAGTAAATGTTCAACACTCCACGGCTCATCTCTTTGCTGCATCATCTCAATTAGGTGACTAGCTCCAAGCTTCGTTTTAGACGTTATCGCAAAATTGATCGCAATTAATAGAAGCTCTATTCTTTTTTCTAAACTCTCTTCTCCCGTTACCATCTCATCATACAGCTTATAAATTTCCGGTTCTAAATGTTTTACTTGTTGCCATACTGTTACCTCAGGATACAACCCGTGCTCGATAACTGATAACCTAGCCAAATGATGCAATGAATGAAGAATCTCATTGAAAGAATCTAAAAAGTGCCCCTTCGTAAATAACAATTTCCCATCTGAGTAACGTCTAATCATTTTAGAGAATTCAACTGAAATTTTATACTTCCGGTTATTAATTGGAAATTCCACAATATTCTTTCTAAGTTCTGTAACATAACTATTTTTCTCAATAAGAATAGTACCATGCAATAACAAATCAATTTGAAGACGATTTTGTCCGCTAATTAAGATCTGTGAGATTTTATGTGCATCAACAACTTGAAGTTCAATAGATCTATTACCAAGCTGAAAGTGAGAAACACCAGTTTGTCCATCTACCTCATTCGTAATTTTAATTAAAACAACATCGAGTTCCAAGTTACTTTCATTGCGAAACTCTTTTTCTATAGATATCAAACCTAATGTAGTTAAATCGTTTATCTTTTCTTCTATTAAATCATTCATTAACTGATCCACTTATTTTCCTCCTTAACAAACCACTAGCACTCTAAACATAAATGTTCGACAACAGTTTAACTAAACCTTCTTCCGGCATAAATAAAATTCGTGTAAAATTGTGAAGCTTAATAGATAGAAAAAATAAAAACAGTTTATATCATTTACTGTTTATTCATTGTTTGTGCTATACTTTATTAATGTATTTAATAGAATTGCTTAATGGAGGTCATTACAATGGCATTTAAATATAGTAGCAAAATAAATAAAATGCGTACTTTTGCACTTGCACTTGTATTTATAGGGATCATTATTATGTATGGAGGGATTTTCTTTCAAACCTCACCATTATTAATGACTGTGTTTATGGTTTTAGGGTTTCTTTGTATCATCATAAGTACAATCGTTTATTTCTGGGTTGGTATGATTTCCACTAAAACAATTCAAGTTGTTTGCCCAAGCTGTGGAAGGTCAACGAAAATGCTTGGTAGAGTAGATGCTTGTATGTACTGTAACGAACCACTTACTCTTGATAAAGAACTTGAAGGAAAAGAATTTGATTTAAAGTACAATCGAAAGCAATAATACAAAAAGAAGTGCCCTCATCTGAAGGCACTTCTTTTACTTTATAAAAAAAATTTAATGCTGTTCCTTTTTTAGACACTCAGGACACGAACCATAAATTTCCATACGATGACTCGTCACCTTAAATCCTGTTACATGTTCCGCTAACGTTTCTACTTCATCTAATCCTGGATAATGAAAGTCTACAATTTTTTCACACTTTTCACAAATTACATGGTAGTGATCTGATGTAACACTGTCAAACCTACTTGATGAATCACCATATGTTAATTCTCTTACTAGACCAACATCTTTAAAAACACGCAAGTTGTTGTACACAGTAGCTACACTCATATTAGGGAACTTGCCTTCCAGCGCTTTATATATATCGTCCGCTGTAGGATGGGCAAAAGAACTAAACAAATACTCTAATATAGCATGGCGTTGAGGCGTCATACGAACTTTCGTACTTTTTAAAGAGTCAAGTGCTTCTTGCAGACGATGAGTCATATAACAACACCTCTCCTTAAAATATAGATTCTTACTTTATAATAGTTATAAACAGTATAATATATTGCAGCAATAGCTGTCAACGGTTAACAACAAGGTCATATTGAAAAATCTATACCATAAGGGTTTAGCCACCTTTAGTATCCCTTATCAGGATCAATAACATTTAAATAATTATGTCTATCGGCAAGAAATACCCCCAAATTTTTTTCAAATATCCCCATCGCTCTTTGTTGATACTGAGCAGAAATTCCTGACAAATGTGGCGTAATCGTCACTTTCTCCATGTCCCAAAACGGATGGTCAGAAGGTAAGGGCTCATTCTCAAAGACATCTAACACCGCATGGGCAATCTCCCCTTCTTCTAATGCTAAAATTAAGTCTTTTTCAATGACACTCTTGCCCCTACCGATATTAATGAAGACTGCGGTCTCCTTCATTTGTTTAAAAATCTCACTATTTATAATACCATCCGTTTCAGGGGTGCTAGGTAGAACTGATACGACAAAATCACTTTGTTGAAGTAAATCGTTAATAGTAGACATAGTTACCATCTCGTCAAATGATTCTACTTTTGTTCCACTACGATTTAACCCAATCGTTTTCATGTTAAAAACTTGAGCATACTTAGCGATTTGTGTGCCGATTGCCCCTGCTCCAAGGACCCCTACCGTTTTCCCATTAAGCTCAGTCATTGGAAGTGTACGATCCCAAATATGATTCTGTTCATTTTTGATTAATTTTTTTGTTTGTCTTGCCACTTGAAGCATCATCGATATTGTGTATTCTGCCATCGGAATTTTATGAATCCCTCTTGCATTCGTTACCAATATCCCTTTTTCCTTAATAGTTGTAAAAGGCATTTGATCTAATCCAGCTGAAATAACCATAATCCATTTTAAATTCTTAGCCTGTACAATTATTTCATCGGTTAAATCTTCCCCATATGTAATTAACACATCTGCTTCTACTAAATCACCTATAGCTTCGCTTATATTTTTTCTAAATGAAAATTCGAAGTCTGGATAATTGGAAATTAACCTTTCCTTAATCCTCGTTTTCAGTTTAGCTGAAGAAACAATTTTCATTACATTAGCCTCCTATATAACACATCTAGCAAAATATTTTTCTATAAAAAAGAGCAAGAATGAATTCATTCTTGCTAAAGGTTGTTTGAGTAGGGAAAAACACTTTCATAATGTATCTATATTCTTATTCATTAAAGACGTATAGACAAACGTCTCGAGTATAAAATATTATTGTAAATTTTCTTTTATATATTGTAGCGCTTCATTGACATGATCCTTCACTTTTACTTTGCGCCACTCTTTAACGATCTTCCCATCTTGATCAAGAATGAACGTTGAACGCTCAATTCCCATATACTCTTTTCCAAAGTTCTTCTTTAGTTTCCAGACGCCAAACGCTTCTGCTAACTCGTTTTCTACATCAGCTAGTAACAAAAATGGCAATCCGTGTTTTTCAATAAATTTATCATGTCGATCTAACGGGTCAGGGCTGACTCCTAAAATAACTGCATTCACATCTTCAAAATTTTGATGTTGATCACGAAAATCACAAGCCTGTGTTGTACAACCTGGCGTCATATCTTTCGGGTAAAAATATAAAACGACGTTTTTACCTCGATAATCGGAAAGCTTTACTTCCTTCCCATTACTAGCCTCACACGAAACATCTGGTGCAACCTGCCCAACTTCTACCATATTAATTACCCCCAAATTTCAATTGTAAATCACGAATTGTGAATTAAAAGCTTCGAAGCCCCATCTTCAAAATTCTACATTCTACATTCTACATTCTACATTCTACATTCTACATTTATAAGGGTAACCAATCTTATCCATTTGTACAACTAGTTTGCTTTTTCTCGTTCTTTAAGGTAGACAAATGTTGAAACAACAAAGGCTGTCGGGAGTAAATAACCAAAAAAAGCTTCAAGCATAGCAATCCAACGACCAATTCCAAGTGGCGTGATATCACCATACCCGACTGATAAAATCGTCACCACACTAAAATACATCGCATCTTCAATTAGATGTAAAAAAGAACCACCCACTTGATAATTTCCCTCTGTTAAAACTGTCAAACCCAGTAACTGTAGTGAGATATAAATACTCCCAAAGCCAACCGCTACCGTTATATAAACTAGTAACAAAATTAAAAAATTCCGTATCGAAATTTGTTTTCCGTGAAAGATCGGCTTGTTTTTTAATAACAGTAACACACTCATCATAATGCCAACAACAGCTACGAGCATGACGATAAAAAGTAGAAATTCGCCCATAAATAAAACCACCTCTTTCAAATTGTATGAAGAGATGGCTCTATTTAGGACAGGCAAACGGTTAGTTCCCTGCACCACGATATTTTTTTACACCTGCGTTCCATAATAAAACAGCAATCGTTAAATAGATAACACCCATCACTGGCGTTAAAAAGGCATAATGGTACCACTCTTCTCGATTTAAAAAGTAAGCAGCAGGATAAACACCAACAAAAGCAAACGGTAAGATCCACGTTAAAATGTAACGAATTACACGGTGATAAATATCAACTGGATACCGACCATAATTCCCGATATTGTACATCATCGGCATGATGTCCGTTCGACTATCAGACCAAAATCCAATACTTGCTAAAGAGATAAAAATTCCTGCATAAATAAAAGCGCCACCGATAACCATCGCAATGAAAATAAACAAGTCATACCACGCTAATGAAATCCCTAAACTCATTCCTGCGTAATACATAATGGCTAATCCTGTAACCACACCAAATAATGATTCTAACTCCATCCGTTCCATAATGATCTGGAAAAGGCTATGAATTGGTCTCGTCAATACTCGATCTAACTCTCCTTTAACAATATAGCGATCATTAAAATCCCATATGTTAAAAAAAGCAGAAAATAGTGCGTATGGTACTAAAAAGAAACCGTAAATAAAGATAATTTCTTCTCGACTCCAACCACTTAATAATGTCGTATGACCAAAGACGACTAATATAAAGATTAGATTTACCGCTTGAAACAATAAGTCTGAAAAAATTTCTACAACCGTATCAACACGATATGCAAGTCTTGTTTTTAAATACTGAGAGGCATACTGAAAGAAAATCGAAAAATAAAACATCCTTTAGCCCCCCTGCACAATCAATTGTTTTTTAGCTAACAGCCATAATAGCTGAATTGGAATAATTAACACAAGTGCCCAAAATGCTTGGAGGGCAACCGCTGAATAAATGGCACTCCCCACAAATCCCTCAGTAAAAATCATACTAGGAATATAACTAATCGCTTGAAACGGTAAATATCCCATAACGGACTGTGCCCATAGCGGGTAAAAAGAGATCGGCAACAACAAACCTGAAAAGAGGTCAATAACTACTCGTTTTGCTCTGATCAGTCCTGAATTATTAAATAAGAAAAATGTCATGATTCCAGTAAGTAAATTGATCTGTGTATTAATAATAAAACTAAACATTAAAGAAACAAAGAATAGTCCCCATGTTGTAATGCTTGCCGAAAAATTAATCGGAAATAAAAACGCCACGATAAACATTCCTGGTACCGAGAAAAATAACAAACGAAATAACCCTTCACCAAGACCTTGCATCGTTTTCATCCCTAAATAGTTATAAGGACGGATCATTTCAATGGCCACTTTACCATCTTTTATTTCATTAGCTATTTCTCTGTCAATATTATTAAAGTAAAATGCCCTTGCCATCCACGCAACCGCCACATAGGTCGTCATCTGAATGACAGATAACCCTTGAATTTCTTCTTTCCCACCGTAGATTGCTATCCATAAAAAATAATACGCACCAATATTTATACTGTAAATTAGAATGCCGCTATAGTAGTTCGTCCGATAAGCTAACATCATTAAGAAACGGACGCGAATCATCTCGATATATTGACTCATGAAGTAGTCATTCCTTCTTCATATATTTTTCGAATGATTTCTTCTGTTGAAATTTCATTGATCCGAACATTTTTAATTAAGTTTCTATGAACAACCGCACTAATTAATTCGGAGACAACCCGCTCGTCTCCATCAACATTGGCAATCCATGTCGTCGCGTCTTTTTGTTTCCAATCAATACGAGCACTGTCAGGTAAGTCAATTCTATTTGTCTCATTTAAAAATTGAAACTCAACTTCTTTCCCTTCTACTGCATCTGTTTGCAACTCTGCAAGCTTACCATCATAAATAATTTTTCCTTCATCTAATAGAACGACTCGCTCACAAAGAGCTTCAATATCTGTTAAGTCATGTGTTGTAAGGAGAATCGTCGTTTTATATGTTTCATTAATTTCTTTTAAAAATTTACGGATTTTTAATTTTACTAATACATCCAGACCAATTGTTGGTTCATCTAAAAATAAAAGCGGCGGATTATGGATGAGTGCAGCAGCTAATTCACAACGCATCCTTTGCCCTAAAGATAGCTTTCTAACTGGCTTATCAAGTAACGGACCAATATCTAACGTTTCAATGACATGTCCCATATGATTTTTATAATCTTCATCAGAAACTCGGTACACCTTCTTTAACAACCGAAACGATTCTTGGACAGCAATGTCCCACCAAAGCTGGGAACGTTGACCGAACACCACACCGATTGTCCGCACAAATTCTTCCCGTTGCTTATGTGGGTCCATCCCATTTACGATAACAGATCCTGAAGTAGGCGTAAGTATCCCCGTTAGCATTTTAATCGTAGTTGATTTTCCAGCCCCATTTTCTCCGATGTACCCTACCATCTCTCCTTGCTTTACATTTAATGAAATATTATCAACCGCTGCAAGTACTTTATAATTCCTTGTTAATAAGTCTCGAAAAGCCCCTGATAAACCAGAGCGACTTGAATAAGACTTAAATTCTTTTCGTAAATTTTTAACCTCGATTACGTTCAACCTACATCCCTCCTGGATTTTTTCAGCTAATCTAGTTTAACTTGTCACGGTCTTTACAGCAAGTAGTTCACTTGTCTAACAGATCAAATTATGGGAAAGCTAATGAATAAACATGTTTTAGTGAGGTGTTAACCATTAAAAAAGTTATTTTATTTAGCCTAGTGACGATTGCAATCTTTGGCACCTTAGCCGTTTTTCAATCAAATAACAATTTAAACAATGGTCAAACAAATCAAATTCATCCACAAACAATTGAAACTGAAGTAGTGGTAGAAACAGAAATTACCGAATCTAATATTAATGAAGTAACAGAAATAAAAAGACGAACGAATCCATTCTCGATTAGAAAAACACCTAAACCATTATCAATTTTACTGTTTGGTGTTGATCGCACACCTGATGAAAAATATGGTCGTTCCGATTCCATCATGCTTGCATTAGTCCAACCTGAAACGAAGGAATTGATGCTAATGTCTATTCCAAGAGACACCTATATCAACATCCCAGATCATGGATACCATAAATTAAATCGCTCCTTTCAATTAGGAGGTCCAACACTAACAAAACAAACAGTTTCCGACTGGCTTGAATTTGAAATTAACGAAACAGCATCTATTGATTATGCTAGCTTCGAAAAAATGATCGACCTAATTGGCGGAATTGAAATGCACGTAGACCGCCGTATGGCCCATAACGAGTTTATTATTGAGGAAGGACTTCAAACTTTATCTGGCAAAGAAGCCCTTTACTTTGTTCGATTCCGAAAAAGCTTAGACGGTAACCACGACAGTGATTATAAAAGAACGGAACGACAACGTCAGCTCCTAACCAAGTTAACAAGTGAATTATTAAAATCTCGTTCCTTTACTGAATCCTTTTCTTTATTAAGGTCCCTTTTTAAAACGGTCGACACAACCTTGTCCTTACAGCAAATCATCACATACGGACACCATTATTCTGACTTTTCATCGGAAAAGATAACCACCCTTTCAATTACCGGACACGGAGACCGACGCGGCGGCCTCTGGTACGAAATCATCCCAGACAAAGAACTCGAAGAAAAACAAAAACTGATTTATGAGTTTATGAATCCGCAGGGAGAATAGCCTTAAAGTTCAATGTAGAATGTAGAATGCAAAATGGTGTAAGTTTTGCTTCGAAGTAAGTTTAAAGTGCAGAACTAACTTAGCGCAGTGCTTCGAAGCTTTTCTTACACAATTCTAAATTCTACATTATACATTCTACATTTCATTAGTGCTACAATATGGTTATCTTTGAAATGTATTAGGAGGATTTTTTATGGAACGGAAACAATCGGAAGTATTATATGAAGAAGCACAGCAGCATATCGTCGGCGGCGTTAATAGTCCGTCACGTTCGTTTAAAGGTGTTGGTGGTGGTACCCCAATTTTTATGGAAAGAGCCAAAGGGGCTTATTTCTGGGATGTAGATGGAAACAAATATATCGACTATTTAGCGGCATATGGCCCAATTATTACTGGACATGCTCACCCTCATATTACAAAAGCAATTACTAATGCTTGTGAAAACGGAATTTTATACGGAACACCGACTGGGCTTGAAGTTACCTTTGCTAAAATGCTTAAAGAAGCTATTCCTTCAATGGAAAAGGTCCGGTTTGTTAACTCTGGAACAGAAGCCGTTATGACAACTATACGTGTTGCCCGAGCTTACACCGGACGTGATAAAATCATCAAATTTGCTGGTTGCTATCACGGCCATTCTGATTTAGTTCTAGTCGCTGCTGGATCTGGTCCTTCTACACTTGGCACACCTGATTCTGCTGGTGTTCCGAAAAGCATTGCTAAAGAAGTCATTACAGTTCCATTTAACGACATTGAAGCCTACGAACAAGCGTTAAAAAAGTGGGGCAATGAAATAGCGGCAGTTTTAGTTGAGCCAATCGTTGGTAACTTCGGGATTGTTGAACCATTCCCTGGGTTTTTAGAAAAAGTAAATGAACTTACTCATAAAGCTGGAGCCCTCGTTATTTACGACGAAGTCATTACCGCTTTTCGTTTCATGTATGGCGGAGCCCAAAACTTATTAGGTGTTGAACCTGATATCACGGCCCTTGGGAAAATTATTGGTGGCGGCTTACCAATTGGCGCTTACGGTGGAAAAAAAGCTATTATGGAACAAGTGGCACCATTAGGCCCAGCTTATCAAGCCGGAACAATGGCAGGTAATCCAGCCTCCATTAGTGCAGGCATTGCTTGTCTTGAAATATTACAACAACCTGGCGTATACGAGCAATTAGATCAATTCGGTGAAATACTTGAAAAAGGAATTAAAAGCTTAGCAGAGAAATATAATATTCCTATTACCCTTAATAGATTGATGGGGGCTTTAACCATTTATTTCACAACCGAAATTGTTACAAATTATGATTTAGCTGAACAAACGGATGGTGAGATGTTCGCCAAATTCTTTAAACTTATGCTTAATGAAGGAATTAATCTCGCTCCGTCAAAATACGAAGCTTGGTTTCTAACAACCGAACACACCGAAGAAGATCTTACCTATACACTAAAAGCTGTTGAAAATGCATTTATAGCCTTGAATAATGAATAATTATACAATAACACCTTTCCTGGAGAATGAATATTCTTCAGGTTTTTTTATAAAAAATACTGAAACCGTTTGCAGGTTGGAAGATTTTCTGACATCATCCGCCCTTTTTTTCTAAACATTCCCTGAATGCTCTATCCAATAAAATGAATATATCCGTTGATTTATTCTTCGTGCCGTTGTATACTTGTTTTATAATTCTGACAATTTTGAGATCAATTTTGATTAAATCAATGCCAAAAAAGCATTGGTAATAATTGCAACAATATGAAATGGACCTAAGCTTCTTATAGTAGATTAATATGAGCTAGGCTGTTTACTTTTACTAGGAGGTGAAGGTCAGTCATTCTGACCAAGAACATGAAAAGAAAATGGAGTCCCGAAAATTTTACTGGCTTTAAAAATGAAGAGCATGACAGCTGCGGAATCGTTTCTGCAATTGAAAAAAAACGGATACCAACGAAAAAAAATATTGACGATTGTATCGATGCCTTAGTAAAAATGAACCACCGAGCTGGATTTATTAATGAAGAAGGTGACGGTGTAGGGATCCATATCGATATTCCCCGTGCCCTATGGAAAGAAAAATTACAACAAAGTTCTCAAAACACAGGTCTAGTTGATGATTCTAATTTCGTTGTTGGTCATTTCTTTATCAACAAAGGGACCAACGTAGATAAAGCGAAGGAAACGATCATAGCTCACTTTGCTGAAGCAGACCTTGATATTTTGTTCGAATCTGACCAAGTGACAAACTCAGATGCACTTGGGCCAATGGGTCGTAGCCAAGAACCTTGTTTTTGGCAAGTAGCTTTATTTCCTAAGGAAAAAATCGATAACCTTTCTAGTAAACTATTTAACTTAATAATAAAGATTGAAAAGGATTTGGCTGTTCATGTTGCCTCACTTAGCCAATATCATGCTGTTTATAAAGTATTAGGTGCAGGAGATATTCTGCCAAAATTTTATCAAGATTTAGCTAATCCTTTAGTAGCTTCTACAATGACTTTAGGTCATAACCGTTATTCAACAAATACGCTATCAAATTTTTTCCGCGTTCAACCATTTAGTGTTATTGGTCATAACGGAGAAATAAACACAATAGCGAAACTTCGTGATGAAGCCCAGATGCTAGGTGTCCCACTTGTAGAAGGCGCAAGTGACTCTCAAGACTTAAGCCGTATTTTAGAAACGTTTATCTGTGAACATAACTATTCGTTATTTGAAGCTCTTGAAATAATGTTTCCACCAATTATTAATGAAATTAAAGCCTTCCCTGATCATTTGCAAGATTTATATACGTATATTCGTGAGGCTTGGGGTCATTTTGCCCAAGGACCTGCAGGGATTATATCTCGCTTTGGTGATGAAGCTGCGTTCTCTCTTGACTCATTAGGTTTACGTCCACTTTGGATGATTGAAAATGAAACTTCTTTCTATTTTTCTTCAGAACAAGGAATTCTTTCTTCAAATGAATTTGTTTCTGAACCAAAGCCACTTGCTCCAGGGGAAAAGGTAGGCTTGAAGTGGAAAGAAGACGACACTATTCAGGTATACTTTCACGAAGAAGTCCAAGAAGAAGTTTATACTCGGATGAATAAACGACTTAGTGTAGCGGGAAGCCGAAAGCGCCTCACAACAATACTTGCAAAAGGCAACACACCACATAAAATGAAAATTAAAGTGACAAATAACTATTACTCTGCCTTTGGTTGGGACCGAGAACATATTCAGATGGTTGAGCAAATGGCAGAAAAAGGTGTTGAACCAATTCGTTCTTTAGGTCATGATGCTCCTTTAGCAGCCCTTGACCAAGGCCGAAAAAACCTGGCTGACTTTATTAAAGAAAGTGTTGCAGTTGTTACAAACCCAGCGATTGACAGAGACCGTGAAATGGAACATTTCTCAACTCGTGTCATCGTTGGAAAGAGACCTTCACTTTTTTCAGATGCACCGTTTAATGTAGCTGAACTTGTTTCGCCACTATTAATTGAAGGCTCTCCAGGTGAACTGCTAGCATCTCAGCATAATCATCCAACATATGAGCAAATATTAGAGAAATTCAAAACAACTGATGAAATTTATTATCTAGCCCTTTCTTTCTCTAAAGATGAGACCATTTCGGCTGCACTAGATAGACTGACGAACGAAGCTGCTTCTGCTATTGAAGGTGGTGCTGCACTACTTGTACTCGATGATGAAAAAGCTCATAAAGAAAATCAATTATGGTTAGACCCTCATCTAGCTGTATCGGCTATTGATCAAGGATTAACTGAAAAACAATTACGACGTGGCTGTTCGATTGCCGTACGTTCTGCTAGCATTCGTTCTCTCCACGATATTGCCGTATTGTTTGGTTTAGGTGCAGATGTCATTAACCCTTATTTAATGTTTGCAACGGTTGTGGAACAAGATGACAAACCTGCAGTTCAGCTATTCACTGCCTTAAACAAAGGACTTGAAAAAGTTATATCAACTCTTGGTATCCATGAACTTCGGGGCTATGGCCGCTTATTTTCGGCGATGGGTCTAAATAAAGAAGTAGCCGATGTATTAAACATCGTCAACTTCTTAGGATCATCAGAAGTAGCTTTCAACTTTGATGCGATAAAAAAGGATAGCATAGCGAGGTACGAAGATTTCCATAAAGAAAATGCAAAGGCTGGGAAACTATTTCATTTCTTCCCACGTATTTGGAAATCAATCGGTGACCTTTCAAGTGGTGTTGCATCATACGAAGATTTTAAAAATAAGTTAGAAGAACAAGAACTAAAAAATCCTATCTCTATTCGACATCTAACCGATCTAGTTCATTCAAAGAAACCATTAAACCCTGAAGAAGTAGATGTGGGCGTAAAAAATCATAGCCTTCCATTTATGATTTCTTCAATGTCATTTGGTTCTCAAAATGAAATAGCTTTTAGGGCTTACGCTGAAGCAGCAGAGCGCCTTAACATGATTTCATTCAACGGTGAGGGTGGAGAAATTAAAGATATGCTTGGGAAGTACCCAAATACGAGAGGTCAGCAGGTTGCCTCTGGTCGTTTTGGGGTAAACGTCGAACTACTAAATTCAACAAACTTAATAGAGTTAAAGATCGGTCAAGGAGCTAAACCAGGTGAAGGTGGGCACTTGCCAGGTTCAAAAGTAACAGCCAAAGTCGCTGCTGCTCGTAATGCTACGACCGGCTCTGATTTGATCTCACCATCAAATAACCATGATATTTATTCAATTGAAGATTTAGCTCAAATTATCACTGAGTTTAAAACAGCAAACGACCAAGCCAAAGTTGCAGTAAAAGTCCCAATCGTTCCGAACATCGGAACAATCGCTGTTGGAATTGCAAAAGCTGGCGCCGATTACATTACATTAAGTGGTTTTGATGGCGGAACAGGTGCTGCTCGTGTTCATGCCCTTCAACATGTTGGTTTACCAATTGAAATTGGAGTTAAAGCAGCACACAACGCGCTGATTGAAGCAGGTCTACGTAATTCAGTAGAACTATGGGCAGACGGTGGAATGCGAAGCGCTCTTGATGTAATGAAGGTTATCCTTTTAGGTGCTAACCGTGTTGGTTTTGGTACGCTAGCCATGATTGCAGTTGGTTGTACGACTTGTCGTGGTTGTCATCTTGATACATGCCATGTTGGAATTGCAACTCAAATCGAAAGTGAGGAACAAGCAAAAGAACATGGTCTACGACGGTTTGTCCCTCGTAAATTTGATTTAGCCGTTGAAGGGTTAACAAATCTCTTCACTGCATTCGGTAAAGAGTTACAAGTATTAACAGCCACACTTGGTGCAAAGCGCACGCAAGATCTTGTTGGCCGCTCAGACTTACTCCAACAAGTCCGAGGCAAAGAATTAATGAATTTATCTAGTATGTTAGAAACGATTGCTGTAACCGATATCTCTCACTATGAAGCTCAAACGGAAATTGAAGAAGGACGATTAGCAGTTGCTGTCGGTGCTGAGTACCTAGATAACAACGTAGAAGAACTTTCTCAATCTAGAGAGTTTACTAGAGTAACAGCCGAACAACGTGTATTAGGAAGCCGTGTTTCATGTCATCGAGTTCGTGGAAAGCTTGATGGTTCATACCGAAACTTACCTGAAATTACGCTAAACTTTAAGGAAGGTTCTATCCCTGGTAACGGTCTAGGTGCTTATAATAGTAGCGGTGTTACGATTAATGTCCATGGTGGTGCTCAAGATGGTGTTGGAAAGACATCCTTTGGCGGTTCATTTGCTATCTTAAAATCTGAAGGACGCGACGGCAGATTTTATAATGGCTCAGTAGGTAAAGGTGCTGGTTACGGCGCTCAACAAGGACTTTTCATCATTCAAGGAAACGCTGATGCTAGAGCAGGAATTCGTCTCTCAGGAGCCGATATCATTATTGGTGGTCGTGTTACTAAGCCACTTCGTACAGATTACTTTGCAAATATCGCTACACATGCCAATATTAAAGGTTTTGCTTTTGAGTATATGACAAATGGACGTGGGGTTGTTTTAGGTGACCCAGGACCTTGGATTTGTGCAGGTATGACTGGTGGTGTCGTCTACCTTCGTCATCAACCAGAAGTGGGCTTAACAAAAGCAGCTCTACAAAAAAGGATTGCAAAAGGAGCAAACGTATCAATCGAACCTTTATCAAATAAAGGGATTGATGATTTAACAGAGCTGTTAACGAAGTACAAAAATACTCTGACGGAAAATGGGCAAACAGAAGAGGCTGAAATTATCGCCATGCTTCTAGCCGAACCAGAAGAACATTTCCTTCAAGTGATCCCAACTAAACTACAAGCTGACCCATCAGTGTCAACAGAATAAACAAAAAGATGAAGGTGTCTCAATTTCATGAGTCACCTTCATCTTTTTTCTATATGACAAAATAGAGAAATGTACCAAATGTAAACGATGCCATAACTCTTTCATGATTTTTGTACCTTGATTGTTTTCTAAATTAAGTGTAATATTACGTTTCGATAGACCAAATTTAGGTCAAATTATAATTATGAATTAACTTCACACTGATTATTCACAAATATATTAGAATTTACTATGAGAGGAACTATGTTATGAAGCTTGGAGCCCGGATTTTCAAAACCGGATTATCCATTACACTTTCACTTTATGTTGCGATGTTTTTCAATTTGTCTCCACCTATGTTTGCTGCCCTAGCAGCTACATTTGCCATACAACCATCTATACAAAAAAGTTTTCAAACAATTCTAGAGCAAGTTCAGGCAAATATTATTAGTGCAATTTTAGCAATCGTGTTTGTTCTGACATTTGGACATCATCCATTTGTCGTAGGTGTAGTGGTCATTATTGTTATTGCCATAAATCTTCAGCTGAAAATGGAAGCGATCATTCCTTTAGCCGTAGTTACTGTTATTATCATTATGGAAAGCCCTACTGATGATTTTATTGCTTTTGCAACAACTCGTTTTCTACTTATTATCATCGGTGTTTTCTCAGCATTTATCGTTAATTTAGTCTTTATTCCACCAAAACACGAAACACAGCTTTATCATAAAATATCCGATAGCACAGAGAACATCATTAAATGGATTAGACTCTTAACACGTAACGACGCTAAACAGAAAATGCTAAAAAAAGATTTATCTAGATTAAAAGATACGATGATAAAAATTAATAATTTGTTTCTTCTCTATAAAGAAGAACGAAATTACTTTAAGAAACGCCAGTATGCTAAAGCGAGAAAAGTTGTTCTTTTTCGCCATATGTTAGCAACTTCAAATAAAGCTTTAGTCATATTAAAATCATTAAACAGGCGTGAAAATGAATTACACCACATGCCTGAAGAACTTCAGACATTAATTAGAGAGCGTCTCGATTACCTAACAAACTATCATGAACGAATTCTTCTGAAGTATGTAGGTAAGGTTAAAACACATACGACGGAAGAGTGCATTCAAGAAGTTTGTCTTGGCAAGCAAGAATTAATGGAGTTATTCGTTAATTTTTACAAAAAAGAAGAAATTGACTCAGATGAATGGCTTCATCTCTTCCCTATAATTGCCCAAATCGTCGAGTATAGCGATCAATTAGAATACTTAGATAAGCTTGTTAACGGCTTCTTTAAGTATCATAAAAAAGAAAATAAGGTAAATATCAAGGAAAGAGAAGAATAGAAAAAAAGCCAGCACTTATAATCTCAGGTGCTGGCTTTTTTACGTTATAAAAACTCGTTTTTATTCTTAAGAGTATGCTCCAATGAAAACAGTTTGCTTCCATTCAGAGAAAGATGGGTACCTATTGCTAGAAAGGGTTAAAAGTCCAAAGATTTTTAATTTTTACCTTGTTTGTTTTGAAAAAATGACAGCAAAACACCAAACTCACAAACGACAATATAAAGGAAAAAACTCTCTAAACCTAGAAACGACCCGTAGTCCCCCTCAAAATCGCCATGTGTGCCTTCGATTTTCATGAAAAGAAAATCTATGATGGAGAATTGATCCTCTAAATAGAAACCTCTATACAAAAGTAATAAGCCAGCTATATAAAACGGCAAAGAGATATAAAGCGAGCGCTTCCCTTTTTTGATCAAAGTTCGAGCCATTAACAAAGGAAATACTAGTAGAGTTATAAAAACAAGACCGTAAAGATGTGTGTGGTTTTGAAGAGGCTCTGGTAATCCTATCGGCAATACAAATATAACATGGATCAAAAGGGTAAAAAGAAAAGCAAATCCATAGGTAAAGCTTTTTTGTAAAGTAGACATATTTTTCACCTCGAACTAATTGCTATTTTAATAAATAGCTTTTTGATTTTTCATCATATAGTGGTCTTTTTCCTTTTTTTAGTGAAAGAAATAACGTCGGAAAAAGATATAGTTTCATTAACTCTCTTTTTACATACTGAACTTTACTAATCTCTATTGCATTTTCATCACGTAGATATAAGCCCACCATTTTCATCCCCACCGTTTGTTTTGAGAACATTGGAAAAACATATTGAATAAGAATAGCCACTGTTGCTAAGACGACCCAATTAATGACGAACAAATGAAATTCATGCTCCAAAATATATTCACGAATCATGACCATATCGTTTAATTCAGGTGCATTTGTTTGACCATACATCCATCTTGTTGTCAAAGTTCCAACAATGAGTAAGGTAATGGCTAAGGTCATTAAATCATAAAATAGAGCAACCAACCGTGAGAATAAGCCAGCCTGGTATTTTTCATCAAGCATTTTATTGATCCATTTTTGTTCCATTATGCGCCTCCCTTGGAGTTTTTGTATAGATCTTTTCTATAATATACGAACAGTGCGACAATAAGTTTCGTAAAAGATTCAATTTTCAGTTTATTAATCTCAAAAAAGAACAACTGCCCTATCAGCAGTTGCTCGCATTAAGTAAGAAAAGATCATCTATGATACGTTTTCCCTTGATAAATCCAATGGGCTATCATATATATTAAGAAATAAATCGGAAAAGAATAGATGCTTTTCCAAACTACTGGCTTGTAAAGTTCCATCCAAATAAAAAATGGTTCTCCTACAAAGGAAGTAAGTGAGGCAAATAGTAAACCTTTTAAGTAGGGATTTAGCTTAGGCTTAAATTGTATTAGTCCCATAATGACAACTGGCATTAGCGTAGTATCCCACGGAAAAAATGCAGGGATAAGTGGAAGTGGTGCATGTGTATAATACCAAAAGCCCAATTGAACGCCAATGGAATCTAGAATAGTTGAGATAAAAATAACAAAAAAACCTACCGTCAACAGCCGTAAGGTACTTTCCTTTTTTCTAAATATAAACCAAAGGATCCAAGGAATAATTGAAAGCCCTACTCCTACCCACCACTGCCACGTAAAGACTACATGATCTATCCATATATCAAATTTTTCATATGTTTGGATGCTAACTTCCTCGTATAATTCCTCCAATTTTTTAAGGTCATGCATGATAAAACCTCCAAACCTGCTCTTTGGTGCTGTAGTGAAGTCGTTTCTATAATGTTCCACAACAGGTAGTTTCTATACTTAACTTAGTTAGAAGCTGGGTGCAAGCTAGACCAAAAGTAAGGCAAACAAAAAGGTTTGAGCCCGGTGCGATACCGAAACTCAAACCCTAGCCTAGCTATGATGCTTTTTATCGGACATACGATCCGTTATTTCCAATAAAAACTTGATTTTCACATTTTTTCGGACATCAGTTCCGTTATTTTCCTATTTTCTGAAAAAAACGAGCCTCAAAGACTAATATAACGGAACGTATGTCCGTTAGCTCACAAAAATAAGCTTTTTTCAGTAAATAACGGATCAGATGTCCGATACGGTACGATCCACCAGCACCAGCACCAGCAACATACCCTATCCCGATACATCGCCACATTACCCCTTCAATACACCATTTCTACTCATCTACTGTTGTACTTCAAACAGCCTCCAGTATGCCCCTTTTTTATTTATAAGTTCATCGTGGGTGCCGATCTCAACGATTGTTCCGTTTTCGATCACTACGATGCGGTCAGCATTTGTTACTGTAGAAAGTCGGTGTGCGACAATAAACGTCGTCCGATTTTTTGCTAAGCGCTCAAGAGCAACTTGGATCCAATGCTCACTTTCAGTATCTAGTGAAGATGTTGCTTCATCAAAAACTAATAGTCTCGGACTTTTTAGGAAAACTCTTGCAATAGCAATACGTTGTTTTTGGCCCCCGGACAATTTAACGCCCCGCTCACCAATTTCTGTGTCATATCCTTTGTCTAATCCCAAAATAAAGTCATGGGCATCAGCAGCTTTTGCAGCGGCAATTACTTCTTCGTCTGTTGCATTAGGATTCCCCATCAAAATATTAAACTTAACAGAGTCACTAAAAATAATATTATCTTGTAATACCATTCCAATTTGGTCTCTTAACGAACGCACTTTAAAATTGCGAATATCTTCACCATCTATTAGAATTTTGCCGCCACTTACATCATAAAACCTTGGCAGTAAACTAACTAATGTGCTTTTCCCACCACCGCTCATCCCTACAAAAGCGATCGTTTCGCCGTTTCGAACCGTTAAATTAATATTTTTTAAAATAGGTTCTTTATCTTCATCATAAGCGAAGCTAACATTTTCAAAAGTAATATCACCTTTGACATTCTTTAAATCCTTAGCATTTGGACTATCAACAATATCATATTTCTCATCAATAAATTCAAAAACACGGTCCATCGAGGCAACTGATTGTGTTAATGTTGTTGAGGAGTTAACAAGACGTCTTAATGGATTATAAAGTTTATCCATATATAATACAAACGCCGTCAATTCACCAATAGTTAAAGCATTATTAATGACTAATATTCCCGCAAAACCGATAACTAGTAACGGTGCTACATCAGTAATTGTATTAACAACTGCATACGTTTTTGCATTCCATTTCGTATGATCAATTGCCTTTGCCAAAAAATGTGTGTTCCGTTTGTCGAACTGATTTTGTTCATACTCTTCTAGTGCGAAGCTACGAATAACCGTCATTCCTTGTAATCTTTCATGGAGATGACCTTGGACTTCTGCTAATGATTGCGATCTAGCCCTCGTAAGTGACCGTAAGCGACTGTAAAAATATTTGATAGAGAAACCATAGAACGGTAGAAGGACAATTGCTACAATCGTTAATTTCACATTCATTGTGAACATAATAATAATGGCAACGACAATCGTAAACATATCTAACCAAACATTCATTAATCCAGTAATTATAAAACTTTTCGTTTGTTCAACGTCATGAATAACTCTTGAAATAATTTCCCCGGATTTACGATTCGAATAAAATTTAAGGCTTAATTTTTGAATATGGGAAAAAAGTTGATCACGAATATCATATAAGATTTTACTGCTTGTCCATTGCGCAAAATATTGACGATAATATTCAATTGGCGGTCTAAGTAAGATAAAAATAATGAAAACAATCCCCATTAACCAAGTTAAGTTTGTAATCTTTTCTGCAGAGGTTAAATTTTCTGCCCCAATGATGTCATCGATCACATACTTTAATATTAGTGGCATCGCTAATGGGATCCCAAATTTTAGCATTCCTATCAATACTGTTCCGATAATTTCCTTTATATAAGGTTTAACAAAATGCAAATAGCGCTTAATACTATCCAGAAGTTCTCACCTCCATTAAATTTGTAGTAGCAAAATGAATCTTAACCTCGACACATTAAAATAGTCGAGGTTAAGCAAGTTTCCAATATTTACTTCTGCTTTAATCACGATATTGCAAAAATCTTTCATACCACATTTCCACGAAGTGAGGGTCAAAGGGCCCTTTTCGTTGGGTAATCCAACTGATTAACTCTGTCATGCTTGCTTGAATAATAGCATCTAATTCAGGTGGATAATTCATCAATTTACGGTGCTGCTCATATTCATCTTCATCTAAAATTGCATAAGTCATATCTGGAAACACTTTGATATCTAAATCATAATCGATATATTTTAATGCTTCTTTGTCCCACGTAAACGGGGTTCCAAGATTGCAATAATAATAAATTCCATCTGAACGAATCATCCCGATTGTATTAAACCACTTTTCAGAATCAAAATAACAGATTGCTGGCTCACGTGTTCGCCAATGTCTACCATCTGATTCTTTGACTAAAATGCGGTCGTTCCCACCAATAACTATATTTGATGTTCCTTTTAACACAATGGTTTCTTCCCAAATTCGATGTAGTGTGCCGTTATGCTTATAGCTTTGTACTTGAATGCTGCTTCCAGTCTTTGGGAAACTCATACCTTGCTCCTTTCTGTATTATTCCGGGCAGCGGTGAGTAACCATTTTATCATTCCTATCAAGATACAACTCCATTTCGGGTTCACTAGACAAATAATGCCTTATTAAATAGTAGCTGATTTTCCCATAGGGATTTCCTGGTATTACCGGTTCTTCACCATTCTCCTGTCTATACTGATCTACTGCTTTTTGAACTTTGTCAATCTCGTTAGGAAGGTCTGCTGTTTCAAATATTTCAAATGTCTCTTTTGACATATAGAAAGGACGATTTGGAAGTCCATTTAAAATTCCTTTTAATAAATCAAAGTCAATGGAGTGATCATCTTGTACAATTGACCGAAGTGAAATGCCTGTTTTTAATCCGTCCGCATATTCATTAACTGCTTGTCTCACTTGTTCAAGTGTTACGTCAATAACCTGATTTTTCTCTTCTCCTTTCTGCTTTTTGTTCCAGTTTTTAAAAAACAATGATCTTCAACCTCCTTGAACTTTTTTGAAATAATCCGAGCACACTTTTCCTTTGAGTGAGTGTTCAAAAAGGAGGATAATCAGAGCCGAGAAGGTCGAGGCGGCGAAGCTACGAGCAGCGGAATGTATGCTATTAATACATGAGCAGCACAGAAGCGAGCCAACGAAGAGATTCGACAGCTATGATTACCGGACTTTTTGAACTTCCTCTTTAAAATGACTTTTTTTTGCTATCTATTTTATTATACAGCTTTAAAAGCTAATTTGAAATGAAACAACCACCCTTTTTTTAGGGTGGTTTGAAAAAAATAGATTACATTTACATTTAACCGTGCAAAGTTTGGATATATTCTTCAGAACGATGTTTGAATGCCTTTGTTAAATGGTGATATAGCTCTCGTTTTTGTTGGAGCTTTACTTGAATATAGTGAATGCCAAACTCAGTTTCCACTTGCTCGTCTTTACAACCTAAAATATTTTTATAAAGCTCTCTCTCTCGTTTTGTAATCATCTCTTTCTCTAGTTGCTGATAATGGTTAATTTCATTTTCAATCAACAAAATTTGGTCAGCAATTTCCACTTGTATTTGAACCAATTTCTCGAAGTCGTTATTTTGCAACATACTCTCCCCTTTAAAAAAACTTGTTAGTCAATAATTCGTCTTAATAACTGTGCTTCCTTTGACTACTATTGTTGTTGTATAGGAAGTTTTGTAGAATTATGATTTAACGTTTAGTTTGTTTTTTTAATATGTATTATCTATAAAAAGGAAAAAGCACTCCTTCGCTTGGAAAGAGTGCTTTTTGTTGTATTATTGTTGGTTTTTCTTTTGAGCTGATTGTTGGTTTTGTTGTCTTACTTGTTGAGCATCAGTCTCACTAGCAAATTCTTGACTTTGCCCTTGTGCAGATGCTTGATTTTGTTGTCTTACTTTTTGTGCGTTTGTTTTAGAAGCTTGATTTTGTTTCATTAGTATCACCTCCACAAGAATTAATATCTCCATGGCAAGTGATTTTATCCAAGAAAAAATGTGAAGTTTTTATTAAAAATTTAAACTAACAATGAAATTCCACCATCAACAATAATCGTTTGTCCGCATATCATCGAGGCATCGTCTGATAATAAAAACATTACTGCATTCGTTAAGTCATCGACAGTAACAATTCTCCCTGCTGGGTTACTTTTTGCAGCTTTTTCTAATATCTCTTCACGATTTGGGAAATGGGTAAGTGCATCTGTATCAACGGCACCACCTGAGACTGCATTCACCACAATATTTTTCGGGGCGAAATCAACAGCTAAGTATCTAGTTAACGCCTCTAAAGCTGCTTTTGAAACACCAACTAAAGTATAATTTTCAATTACACGAATAGAACCTAAAGAGCTCAATGAAACGATTTTTCCACCGCCTGTTTTTTCCATACGCTTTGCTGCTTCTTGAGCACAAAATAACAAAGCTTTACTATTAATATCCATAGTCCAATCCCAATGTGCTTCTTCTAATTCCATCACTGGTTTTAGGACTCCAGAAGCGGCATTATTAACAAATACATCTAACCGACCGAATTGTTCATCAATTTGAGCAAACATTTCTTCAATTTTTTCTTTTTTTCCGACGTTTGCCTTGACGATCAACACTTTGCTTCCAAGTGCCTCTAACTCTTTAGCTGTTTCCATAGCTGCATTTTTATTTCTTGCGTAGTTAATAACTAAATCAAATCCCTTTTTTGCTAAACGAATGGCTATTTCTTTCCCGATTCCACGGCTACTACCTGTTACTAAAGCGACTTTACGATCCATTTAAAATCCTCCTACAAATTATGTATGTTATCCATTATATCGAATAGTTTGCATTGAGACTACAAAGACTAGAAAAGATGAAGAAAATCCTCATCAAACTATTCTTTTGGTTTTACCTTAGGAGGGACCTTCTCATGTATGTTGGTCGAGATATGACTGAATTATCAATGATGGCAAAACAGGAATGGACAAGTCAAGAGTTGGCTTTTTTTCATCACAATTTACAACAAATTGCTCCGTATTTAAATTCTGAAGGTGTCACTATCCACAGAGAAATTATCAAAGAGATAATGTCTCGCGGAGGTATGCATCATGAAGAAGCGAGCTATGAACACGGTACAAGAATTCATTACGATTAATGAAAAGACATAAAAAAGGTTGGGTTTCGGCTTAACCTTTTTTATAATGGAATAAAAGCATGATCATGTGCAAAAAAGGAGCAAATAACAATCATGTTCGACCCAACTATTTATGAAAATTTAAAAGTTGTTATTGAAGGTGAAATATATGATCGTGACTTATGTGGTAAAATTGCCATCATAGACAGACAAGATTGCGTTAACTTAGCTACAATGTCTCGATATTATTCGATCGCGTTTCAGTCGTTAGATAGTTCTCCACTTTATTATGCTACACTAAGATTGGAGGCCGATTCTTCGGACTTATATGGAGAAATTTTAGAAAAAGAAGACGAACATGGTTGTAATTTAATTCTCTTTATAAAAGGCCCTCTGAAAGACATAACAAACAATCCGGCTATAATTCAGCAAAAACTCGAACAGTTATGGGAAGATCGCCCAACGATCGAGCAACAGATTTCTTTTGATTGGTCTAAGGATGACAACAAGAAATACTATTTAACAACGAGAATGAATTTTGATAGAAAAATTAATGAAGACCAAATTTCAGACTTCCCACAAATAATTGACTTATTACTTAGATCATTACATATTGTCGAAGACGTGAATGGCGAATAAATATGCCTTGACGAAAACTTCTTCTTGTTCCTACAATTAAAAATGAACAATTCAAAAAATTCATTAAGGAAAAGGAACGGTTTGCATGATCAATTACTCGAAACGATTAGCACCCCTATCAACTGGTATCTTCAATCAATTACTTTCTTTTAAAGAAGAGCAAATAAAGCAAGGAAAAGATATCATCGATCTAAGTATTGGAAGTCCTGATTTGACACCTCCCTCCTTCGTAATTGAAGAATTATCAAGAGATGTGTTAAACAAAGAGTTATACGGTTATGCAATCAATAGTACCCTTTCTTTTAAGGAAGCTGTTGTTAGCTATTACAACCGGAAGTTTCAGGTTACGGTAACTTCCGATGATGTTTTACAACTTGTTGGCTCTCAAGATGGTTTAGCTCATCTAGCCTTAGCTTATTTAGACCCAGGCGATGTTGTGATAGTACCTGACCCTGGTTATCCAATTTATTCAGCAAGCGTTCATGTCGCAGGAGGGGAATTGTATTCGTTGCCTCTATTAGAAGAAAATAATTTTTTACCCTCATTAGAGGATATTCCAGAAGAAATATCCAATAGAGCAAAAATGCTTATTGTTGGTTATCCTGGTAACCCAATTCCAACAATTGCTAATGAAAGCTTTTTAAAAAAATTAATTGAATTTGGTAAAAAAAATAACATTCTAATTATTCATGACTTTGCCTATTGTGAATTATTGTTTGATGATCGGAAACCATTGAGTATTCTCTCTCTTCCCAATGCCCGTGAGATTGCACTTGAATTTAACTCTTTATCAAAGAGTTTTAATTTAGCAGGTGCCCGAATTGGGTTTATTGTTGGAGATCAGCAATTACTTGCACCATTAGCACTTTTAAAATCTCACTTTGATTACGGAGTATTTTTACCGATCCAAATGGCCGCCACAAAAGCATTAAATGAAGGCGATGCCTTTTTAGAAGCACAACGAAAGGTTTATCAGAGCAGAAGAAATGCTTTTATAACTGAGTTGAATAACAACGGCTGGCAGGTAAAATCACCAGAAGGCGGTATGTTTATATGGGCAAAAACCCCACAAGGATATACGTCCTTTGAGTTTACTCTTGCTGCCATCAAGCATGGTGTTGTTGTTACACCTGGTGATGCCTTTGGCCCCCATGGAGAAGGATATGTACGAGTTGCCCTTGTTCAATATGAAGAACGATTAATAGAAGCTGCAAAAAGATTAATTAACATTAGGAGATGATAAAATGAAGGCAGTTGTTTACAACCAACAAGGTAGCCCCAATGTGTTAGAGGTAGTAGAGCTTGAAAAGCCAACCATTAAAGATAATGAGATTTTAATTGAAATTGGAGCGAGCGGAGTAAATCCTGTTGATACATACTTCCGCTCTGGAATTCGTCCAGTTGACAGCTTTCCTCAGGTACCACATTTCGATCTAGCTGGAACAATTGTAGAAAAAGGTACGGCGGTAACGAAATGGAATGTCGGAGACCGTGTTTGGGCATCTAGCATTAAAGGTACGGCAGCTCAATTTATTACAGCTAAAGAAGATCAAGTTTTCCCCCTTCCATCTCATTTGAGTTTTGTTGAAGGCGCAGCTTTAGCAATGGCATTTATGACTGCACACCTTGCTTTGTTTCACAGAGCACAGTTAAAAAAAGATGAGAAAGTTCTTATTTTTGGTGGTGCTGGTGCAGTAGGACACGCAGCCATTCAATTAGCTAGTTCAATAGGTGCGTACACAATAGCAACAGCTGGGAATGCAGAAAAAGCTGAACTTGCAAAGGCGGCAGGCGCAAATGAAGTAATCCTTTATAACGAGGAAAACGTAGCAACAAAAGTAAAAGAATTTACAAAAGGCGCAGGAGTTAACGTCATCCTTGACGTTTCACTAAGTGATAACATTGAGAAAGATTTACAAATGATAGCTAATGGTGGACGTATTTTAGCGGTTGGTTCTCCGAAAAATAATACGCCAGAACTGCCATGGCGCTTATTAAACTTTAAAAATGTATCACTTCTAGGTATCCTTTTGTTCACTGTTCCAATGCAGTATCAAATTGAAGCTGGAAACGAAATTAGTCGTCTTTTTGTAGAAAAGAAGCTATCTGCACTAGTCGGCAAAACATATCGCTTTGAAGAAGCAGCAAAAGCACATGAAGCCGTTGAAACGCGAAAGTTTAACGGTAGCGTTGTAATTACACCTTAATCAATTAATTGAATACTTTTGTTTGGAACGGGTGCGAAGCATATATAGGTTTGCACTCGTTTTTTCTATTGCCGCTCAAATGTTTTTGGGGCAATAATTGAGATCATAGAAAGGTTATATCACCCACAGACAGTTACCTAAATACTGGAAATATGGTCATATAGTAAGTTGCTACGGGCTTCATTTACCTAAATACTGGAAAAGTTAGGTGCATAGAACGCTTCTACGACCAGAATTTTCCTAAATACTGGAAAACACAAGCGCGTAGAACGTTTCTACGATCCTTATTTACCTAAATACTGGAAAACTTAGGCGCGTAGAACGCTTCTATGATCCTTATTTACCTAAATACTGGAAAACTTAGGCGCGTAGAACGCTTCTACGACCATAATTTGCCTAAATACTGGAAAATACAAGCGCGTAGAACGTTTCTACGAACCACATTTACCTAAATATTGGAAATCATAGTCATATAGAACGCTTCTATTACCTTAAATGCCCTATAATGCCCTAGATACTTTCATTACCGGCAGTTTAATTAGCCCTTAAATAAAATACCTCTATTCGGACATACTCATTTCTAGAGGGAATGACTGAAAGGAATGTTTACAATGAGAGGATTACATGTAAAGTGGTTTACCGAGGCTGAACAAATTAGGGAACCGATTGAGAATATATTAACTTGGGATTTTTTCTTGCTAACCATTATTATTGCTACAGTACTAGCTCTCTTACCTCAGCTAATTCCATTTTTGATGGAGTTAAAGCCTGTAAAAGCGATTGACCGCAAGTTGGCTAATTTTGAGCCTTATACTGGCTTAATTTTAAAATATGGAACTGCATTAGCCATCACACTTCAGTTATTTTGGGATTCAATTTTAGCTCCTGAAATTCATTTAACACCCTTCTCGATAGCAGTTGGGATTTTTGTTGTCTTTATGTTATTAATTCCCCACCATATTGCTACGAAACTTGGCGCAATTGGAATTTTTGTATTATTCTTTGACTCATTATTACATATTGGCGTTTTTCATATCATTGATTATGCTTTCTACTTGGCGATTGCATTTGCTTTATTAGTCCAAAAAACAAAATGGGCACGTTTAGGAATGCCTGCCCTCTACCTAGGTACCGGTCTATCATTATGTTGGGTAGCTGTTGAAAAGTGGGTTTACCAAGAAATGAGTGTAAATATCATTTTAAATCATGCGGTACCTACTTTTGGCTTCGATCCGGCAACATTTGTTTTACTGAGTGCATTCATTGAATTTGTTGTCGGTTATCTCCTAGTCGTCGGTGTATTAAATCGCTTGCTTGCTCTTGTCTTAACGCTTATTTTTGTTAGTACCACCATGTTATTTGGGCTTCTTGAAATCATTGGCCACTTCATCGTCCATATCATTTTAATTACGTTTATCATTGAAAATACAAGTTTTTATAATCCTCCAGTTCAAATGCACGCGCGAAAGATTGATCAAGTTGTCTTTATCTTTTTAAATTTCATTTTTGTGTTAGCAACGGTCTTACTTATTTACTACCGCTTTGCCTAAAAAACGCAGAGTGTCTTCTTAGTGACCTAGATCTAAAAAAAGTTTTGAGTGGACTACTCACCACTCAAAACTCATAATTACTATCCTAAGAAAATGCCTCCATAGAGTAACGCTCCACCTATCACATAAGCGGGATGGACTTTTAATCTTTCAAGAAGTACATAAGCGATCACTACAAGAGCCACTGTTTGAATTATGCCAAGTTGAAAATAAGAAGTATCGAAAAAACGGTATGTCATTAATCCTAATAAAACAGCAATCGTTGGACGAACTAAACTAGTCATTGCCTTGACTTTTGGTGAATCTTTGAATTTCATGAGTAGGCTCAGTAGAGCAATCATCAATACTAAAGATGGAGCAACAGTAGCAAATACACCAACAATAGCTCCTAAGATGCCTCCTTGCTCAAAGCCAATGTACCCGGCCATTTTTGTAGCGATTGGTCCTGGCATCGCGTTGCCTAATGCTAAAACCTCTCCAAACTCAACCACAGTAAGCCAACCATAGCGATGAACGACTTCGTATTCAATTAACGGAATTGAGGCTGGACCTCCGCCATATCCAATTATCCCAGGGATAAAAAATGCTAAAAATATGTCCCAATAAATCATCAACTTTGTTCACCTTCTTGCTTCTTTTTAGAGGGTCTTGTTAATGCAAAAAGCAATAATGCTCCGATGATAAATGCGGGATGAAGTCCTAAAAAGCCAATGATTAAAAAGCTTCCGACGAGTAAAAACAAGCTTTTCCCCCAACCAAGACCTTGCTTTGACTTCATGAAAAAATCCCATGTTAATACAGCCATCATGACACCAACAACCGGAACAACTGCTTTTGTCATACCTTGAACCCAAGTTTGCTCCCTAAAAGATGAGAGCGATGTTAAGATGACGATCATTAAAATAATGGTTGGTACAATACTTGCCACAATGGCATTAACCATCCCTAAGTAGCCACCAACCCGATAGCCAATGTAACCCGCCATTTTTGTGGCGATTGGACCGGGTAACGCATTACCAATCGCTAAAATATCTCCAAATTCGTCTGTATTAATCCACTTATATTTTTCAACAACTTCTTTGTGGACTAAAGGAATGGAAGCTGGGCCACCACCATATCCCAGCATTCCAACACGAAAGAAAGCCATAAAAAGCTGATATTGCTTCATTGTTTCTCCTCTTCTCCTTATATTAGAGGACGAAATAGATTCATCGCTCTTTATTTACCAAGCGGCAATTGAACCATCTGTTCTAGCTTCTGTTCCTCCTGCAAGAACTCCAGTCTTTGGATCACGCCAAATAATTTGACCGCGGCCAAATGAACCCGAATTATGAGCAACTTCAATGTTGTGGCCCATCCTTGCTAAGCTTTGGGCAATATGATTAGGAACTGTATGTTCAAGTAACACGGTTTTATCTTTCATCCATTGCCAACGAGGAGCATCAAGTGCAGCCTGAGGATTAAGATTAAAGTCAATCGCATTCATGACTACTTGCATATGTCCTTGAGGTTGCATAAAACCACCCATCACTCCAAAAGGTCCAACCGCTTGATCTCCTTTTGTTAAAAATCCTGGGATTATCGTATGGAATGTTCTTTTTTCAGGCTCAAGACGGTTATCATGACTTTCGTCTAACGAGAAATTATGACCACGGTTTTGCAATGCAATACCAGTGCCTGGCACAACTAATCCAGAACCAAAGCCCATATAATTACTTTGAATAAAGGAAACCATATTTCCTTCATTATCCGCAGTAGCTAAGTAGACTGTTCCACCTTTAGGCGGTTCACCTGCAGTAGGTGTTAAAGCCTCATTTGTAATTAAGCTTCTGCGAGTTTTTGCGTATTGCTCTGAAAGCAATTCATTAGCTGCCACAGTCATCTTGTCTTCTTCTGTTATATATTTTAAGCCATCACTAAACGCTAACTTCATTGCTTCAATTTGTTGATGGTACGTCGTAGCAGTTTCGCGATCAGTAAACTCGAAACCTTTAGCAATGTTTAATGCTAAAAGGGCCACTAAGCCTTGCCCATTCGGTGGAATTTCCCATACATCATAACCACGATAAGAAACGTTAATTGGATCTACCCACTCTGGCTTAAAAGCAGCTAGATCTTCTTTCGTTAAAAATCCATCATATTTTTTTGAAAACTCATCAATTTTTTCAGCTAATTCACCGTGATAGAATGCTTCTCCCTTTGTTTCGGCAATTAACCTTAATGTATTAGCATGACCTTCAGACTTCCAAACATCGCCTGCTTGAGGTGCCTTACCGTCTGGAGCGAACGTTTCAAACCAATGATTAAACTCTTCTCCATTTAAATTCGCTTTATAACTCTTAAAAGCTTGGTTCCAATAAAAGCTTAGAATTGGCGACAATGGATAGCCATTTTCCGCGTATTCGATAGCTGGCTTTAGCACCTCTATTAACGGAAGCTTTCCAAACTTTTCCGACAATTCAACCCATGCTGCTGGAACTCCTGGAACTGTAACTGGAATAAAGCCGAACTTCGGAATTTCCTCGTAGCCTCTTTCCTTTACTTTTTCAATCGAAATTGATTTTGGAGCTGGGCCACTAGCGTTTAAGCCATGCAATTTACCCTTTGTCCAAACAAGGGCGAACGCATCGCCACCAATCCCATTTGAGGTTGGTTCGACAACCGTTAAGCAGGCTGCAGTAGCAATAGCAGCATCAATGGCATTACCACCCTTTTTCAAAATATCTAAACCTGCTTGAGCAGCAAGCGGCTGTGACGTAGCCACCATACCATTTTGAGCATATGTAGTCATTCTTTGTGAAGGATAGGGATTATGTAGAGCATCATATTGTACCATTAAAAATCAACCTCCTCTTATTTGTATATTAAGTATCACTAGTGTTGCATAAAATTTGACTGAATTTTCAGTCTTAAGGTTTTTCCTGTTTAGAGCCAAAAAAGTAAATACCTAAGCAAAGGTGGCTCCATCCATTTGGCATTTATTTACAATTAAACATTAGGGACGACGACAGTTTGTTTATTATGGAACGGCTTTTCCTTCAATTTTTCGAAGCCAGATATGTGCTGGCTTCCACAAGGCCGCTTTTAAGTAGCGACTAATTTGTAAGGTTTTTCGCTTGCTTTTCGTTTCGTGCTGAGCTAGAACATGTAGGCAAAAAACAATTAATGCGATAAACACTTGATTGTGGATTGCCCATTCGCTTTGACCGTAGAACTTTTTGATGCTGAGATGCTGTTTGATCCATTTGAAAAACAACTCAATCGCCCAACGTGACTTATACATCTCAGAAATTTCTTCAGCACTTAAATCAAACCGATTTGTGATTAAATGAAGTTCATTTCCTTTTGAATCAATTACTTTTAAAAGGCGAAAGTAGTTTTCAGCACGTTTTTGTGGTGTTCCAATTAAGATCATTTGATCCGATAAAACAGCCGAACTTTCTGGGAGTTTAAATTCGTAAACTTCCCGTATAACTGCGTTTTTACGTAGTCTAGAAAGAAAAAAGTAGCCTTCATCAGTCATGCGATCAAAGCGCTCATAATCAAGATAACCGCGGTCAAATACATACATGCATTCTCTGTCATCTACCATGATTTCTAGTTGACCACGATCATGTTCCTTTGCCGTTGTTATCACAGCCTTTTCAGGGTAGGAAATCCCTTTTTCCATAAAAACAAGGCGCAAATGTAGCTTTACCCCCGCTTTTGTTTTGCGGAACTTTGCCCATTTGTGATTGGTTAAATTAAGTGGCAATGTGCTTGAATCAATGATCTTTAGCGGCATGATTAGCTTGGTGTAGTGTGTTTTCGCATGGATTTTCGAGACTAAATCCAGAAAAAGCCTTTGAAATAGATCTGGATTCATGCCATTCAAACGCCGTGAGAGCTGAGAGATACTGATCGAATCAAGGTTGACACCTTTTTGAAGCTGGTCATCAAAAAGACAGTCACTCAGCGCATGAAGACTTTCTACTTCTTCGAGCTGGGCGTAGAGTAATAATTTTAAAAATGATTCCGTCGTAAGTTTTTTCGTGTAGAAATCTAATTTCAATGTTTTCACCTGATCATCAAATAATTCGAGATTTATTGGTGAAAACCATTGTCCAAATGAAGTTTTTCGTGTAATCTTATCCATGTGATTGTTCCTTTATTATTGGATTTGGACGGGATTACCACCTGACTTATCCATTATAAAGGACTTTTTTTATGCACGGAAGTAAATAATTGAACATTTTGAGTATTTTTAATAGTGGAATTTAATTAATGCAACACTAGTGATTAAGTATAAATGAAAAAATGATCAATTTCACCGATTTTCATTCGGAAAGCGAAATATATTTTAATGTAAGATGTAAAATGTAGAACGTAAAATTGTTCGTGGCTAGTGCTACGAAGCATTTCCCCCACAATTATTCTACATTCTGAACTCTACATTATATTAAAAATTCGACTTCGACTGGCCACCATCGACGTTTAAGGTTGCACCGACTACCCACGACGATTTTTCGGATGCTAGAAAAAGAACTACATTGGCGATTTCTTCTACTGTTCCAAATCGTCCTGCCGGGATCTCTTGTTCAACAAAAGCCTTAATCTTCTCTGGATTTTCATCTAGTCTCTTCTGCCAATTCCCTGTTGGATGGAGAATCGAGCCAGGTGCTACGCCGTTTACTCTTATCCCGTCCTTAATAACCTCATCAGCAAAAGATTTCGTAAATGAGATCATTGCCGCTTTTGCACCATTATACGTTGGCTTCCCGCCTGCTTCTCGACCAAACACAGATGATATATTAATAATGCTTCCTTCGCCATTCTCTTTCATGATTGGCGCAGCTAGTTTACTAAAATGAACAGCTGAGAAATAGTTAAGGTTCATTGCTTCTTCAAATAAGGACATGTCTGTTTCCATCGTTGTTGCCCCATTGCTACCGCCAACATTATTAACTAAAATATCAATTGTACCAAAATCATTGATTAAATTCTGAAATACAGTATCACGACCTTCGAATGTCGATAAATCACCTTCATAGCTTGCATCTAACCTGTAATCAAATAATGTTTTTTCTAAATCTTCTTTTGATCTTGCCGCAATAGCAACAATTGCACCTTCTTCTTTAAAAGCTTTAGCTATTGCCTTACCAATTCCTTTAGAACCACCTGTCACTAAGACTACTTTCCCTTTTAATTGTAAATCCATCGATTAGTCTTCCCCTTTATAACTAGATTTTCAAACAATGGCTCATTATTTTTTGATGTGAAACCGGAAACGGATATGCTTTTATGTCTAAGTCTGATATCCATACTGCTCGTTCATTAATTTTTTTCACACTACTTAAAAGCTCTACTTCGAATACTGTAACATCCCACTTTAAATGAGAAAATACATGCTCAACACGAAAGATTTCCTTACCAATACTCGTTTGAATGCCAAATTCATTTCGTAAAAAAACCTCTAGCTGCTTCTCTATATGATCATCATTGTTCAATTCAACGTTAGGAAACTCCCACAAGCTAGCTAGCAGGCCTGTTGAATGACGTTGATGAATAAGTACTTGTCCTTCTGCATTTTTAATAAAAGCACATACAAGCTTTTTTTCTTTAGGTTTTTTCTTTTTAGCCTTAACGGGTAATTCTAGCTGAACTTTTTCTTCAAAAGCTTTACAATGCTTCTGTATAGGACATATGGAACAAGCTGGTGAGGTAGGAGTACATATTAAGGCTCCTAACTCCATTAGCCCTTGATTAAAGGACGAAGGGTCTTCCACACTTATTAGTGTTGAAATAATTCCTTCTATTTTTACTCTTGTCTTTTGTTTACTTATATCATCGTAGCTAGCAACTATTCTTGAAATGACCCGCATAACATTTCCATCAACAGCAGGCTCTGGCTTTCCGTAGGCGATACTCAAAATTGCACCTGATGTATATGGTCCTACACCTCTAAGTTTTGATATCTCCGCTTTACTGTTAGGGACGACACCATTATATTGTTCATGAACCTCGCGGACAGCTGCCTGCAAATTCCTAGCTCTAGAGTAGTAACCAAGTCCTTCCCACGCCTTTAAAACATCGCCTTCTTCAGCTATAGCTAATGCCTCAATTGTAGGGAATTTTTCTAAGAAGCGATTAAAAAAAGGAATGACCGTATCTACCCTTGTTTGTTGGAGCATGATTTCTGATACCCAAACTTTATAAGGATCCTGATCTTGTCGCCATGGAAGGTCTCGCTGATTACCTTTAAACCACGTTAATAAATCATGTTGAAACTGCTTCACTGATGTCTTATTTTCTAGTTGCATCTAGTTCTCCTCTACTCTTCTGTTCGTTGTGTTTGAAATGCCCAGCAGTTTAATTTTTCTAAACCACCTTCTATATACGGGTCTAGTTTGCTGAATACTGGATGTTCATTAGATTTTCTTAATTTTTTCAAAGCCTGATAATGAGCTTTTGTCGGTACTTGAAACATTTCTACATAGAGAAACGGTTGGTCAGTTGCCACAAACCACTCAATTTTAGTTGCACTGAACTCCGGAAGGATATTAATAATTTCTTTCATAACCGATTCGTATTTTTCAACATGATTTTCTTTTACCTTATATTCAATAAAAATTTGTAGAGAAGATATGTTCATCTTGCAAAACCCCTTTTTAATCTATATAATTTCGGGTAAAACTAATAATAGATAGAAAAATCGATCTCGTATCGAGCTATTTCTTCGTTAAACCTTTCTTCGCACTTAAAGAACAGCAAAGAACTCGAAGGAGTTAGCCAAATTTGAACTAATAGAAAAACCTGGAGGTGCTTATACTTTTGGATACTGGTACACACATTGTTATGGGGATCGCAATTGGATCCATTGCAACGTTAGATCCTGTCGTAGCTAATGACCTGCTTTTAGCCCAAACAGTAATGTTAGGTGCTCTTATTGGCTCTCAAGCACCTGATTTTGATACGGTACTAAAACTGAGAAACAATGCGAAATACATTCGAAATCATCGAGGAATTACTCATTCCATACCAGCCGTTCTCCTATGGCCGATTTTAATTACTGCAGTGCTATCTTTATTTATTCCCGGCGTAAATTTAGTACACTTATGGCTATGGACCTTTTTAGCCGTCTTTTTACATGTTTTTGTGGATATCTTTAATGCATATGGAACGCAAGCCCTTTATCCAATAAAAAAGAAGTGGATTGCCCTAGGAGTCATTTACATTTTTGATCCATTTATATTCTTAAGCCATATTGGAGCAATCGTAATTTGGCAACTAGGTACACATCAAGGCTATACGTTTTTAGCCTTGTACGGTATCCTCATATTTTATTACATTTGGCGCTTTTATGCTCGAAATGAAGTGTATAAAACTGCAAAACAAAAACATCCAGATGCAACCCATGTATTTATCTCACCTTCCTATAAATGGAGAAGGTGGCATGTTGTTATTCGGACGAAAAAAATGATGTATGTAGCACAGGCAATGGATACTGAATTTAATTATTACGAGAGTTATCCTTTTGAACCAATACCAAACAATCCAATCATTAATGCAGCCCTTAAAGACGATAACCTATCAGCGTTTTTATCTTTCTCTCCATCTTATCGTTGGGAAGTTGTATACGTCGAAGATCATCATGAAGTTCGTTTCGTTGACCTTCGTTACCGAAGCAAAGGACATTATCCTTTCGTGGCCATCGTTAAACTCGATGATGAACTAAACATCTTAAGTTCATACACTGGTTGGATTTTCAGCGAAGAAACTTTAAGGAAAAAACTTGAGTTTGCAACTGATTAGTTAATGTAGAATTCAGAATGTAGAATGTAGAATTGGTGTAAGAAGAGCTTCAAAGCTCCCTGCTTTCACCATTTTAAATTCTACATTCTACATTTTACATTTCATTTAAGCAAATGTTTAAACTTCTCATTTTTTGAGGCAAATTCGTGGATTCTTACTCCATAGTTCTCAATAAATTGGGTAACAAATCTTTCTGTGACTGCTTGCCCTTCGTATTCCCTACCCGCTTTTGCACGTGTAGATTCGAAATCTTCCCAAATCGCTTCAACCCAACTACGAGCTAAATCATAATTTAGCTCGTTATTTTTTTCCATTAACATTTTTGTTAGACGTTCGAATTTTTCTTCCATCAAATATTTCTCCTATTCATTACATTAATTTCTTCTTATAATCCTTCTCATAAAACTCATACTAGTTATGTACCACTGATGATTAAGGAGGTTTTCACCGATGCGTAACAAAGAAAAAGGGTTTCCAAACAGAATGTCTTTCGACGGCGAGCCACGAGCAAAAGAAGAATTTTCTTCAAAACGTGCTGATGGCACAATTAGAGATCATCCTCAGGAACGAATGATGAATTCTAATCAAAAGCGAAAATAACCTTAGTAAGAAGCCTATTTTTAGTTTGGATATAAAACTCGGAGGTGCTTATCTTGAAAAAATTTACGAGAGACCATCGTTCTGGTTATCAAGATCCGTTCCAATCTCCACGTGCAAATCCAAAACATGCTTATGCGCAAGTAAATGGTGAGACTGAACTTAGTCTTCACAACTACGTTCTTCAAGTACAAACAAGAAAAAGAGCGTAGGGTACAACAAGCTGCCTAACGGAAAACCTTCACGGGTTGTCCGGACTAGGCAGCTTTTTTTGCTAGCCAGTTAGTAAATTTATTGTTTGAATAATAATGCAATCGGGAAAGCTTCTTCTTCTTTTTCGTTACCTTCTCGAAATCCCCAAGCAAAAACTCCATTCATATAAGAAATTTTAAACATTGTTCCTTCACCATCATTAATTTCATAGGTTTCCCCTGGGTGAAAGTCGTCGGGGTTAAGTAAATAAGACTTTGCCATAACAATTTTCCGTTCATAAACAGCCAATTCATTTACCATTCCCATTTGTTCTGCCTTTTTTGCTTTATCATTAAGAACCGCTATTTCTTGACGAATTTCATACTCAGTCATTTGACTATATCTTTTTTCCATGATTGTTCCTCCATTTTTGCTGTAACTTCATTCATTATATCTAATTTCGCCGAATGAAAAAACTTTGAGCTTGTTTGATTAAAATAACGCTCAATTTTTACAGTTATTAGGAAATTACGGGCACCTTTGACCAAATTAGTGCCCGTCTTTTACAGTTATTAGGGAATCGCGGGCATCTCCGTCCAAAATAGCGCCCGCTTTTTACAGTTATTAGGAAATCGCGGGCACCTTTGACCAAAATAACGCCCAATTTTTACAGTTATTAGGAAATCATGGGCAACCTTTGCTCAAAATAGCGCCCGACTTTTACAGTTATTAGGAAATCGCGGGCACCTTTGACCAAATTAGTGCCCGTCTTTTACAATTATTAGGAAATCGCGGGCACCTTTGCTCAAAATAACGCCCGCTTTTTACAGTTATTAGGAAGTCGCGGGCATCTCCGTCCAAAATAGCGCCTATTTTTTACAGTTATTAGGGAATTACAGGCACCTTTGACCAAATTAGCGCCCGACTTTTACAGTTATTAGGAAATTACGGGCACCTTTGACCAAAATAACGCCCGCTTTTTACAGTTATTAGGAAATCGCGGGCATCTCCGTCCAAAATTGCGCCCGAATTTTACAGTTATTAGGGAATCGCTGGCATCTCCGTCCAAAAGAGTGTCCGCTTTTTACAGTTATTAGGGAATCACGGGCACCTTTGCTCAAAATAACGCCCGTTTTTTACAGTTATTAGGAAATCTCGGGCGACCTTGACCAAGATTGCGCCTGACTTTTTTAAAAAGGAGTTTTCGAACTGTTTTTTTCAAAATCTGTTTGAGATTTATAATAAATAGGCAAATATCATTCCGATAATACCAGAGAAGAGCGAGTAATATAACATCGGCCCGAGCGTCATTCTAATAATTGTCCCTTCTTTCCCTAACAAGCCAACGACGGAGGCGGCCGCCACTACATTTAGAACACAAATCATATTCCCCGCATTTGCCCCAAGTACTTGCATACTCAAAACGATTGTCGGATCGACACCAATTTGATCTGCAACACTAAACTGAAACAAGGAAAACATCATATTACTGAAGGTGGCACTACCAGAAATAAACGAACCTAAGGCACCGATTAGCGGAGCAACCAGTGGCCATGAGCCCCCCATTAAAGCTGAGGCTGTATTAGCTAACTCGATTGGCATACTTTGTAGGTTTGCATTATTTAAACCAGAATTAATAAAAATTCGAACCATTGGTACTGCTGTGAATAGGGCAATCGCACTGCCGACGATCGCCCTCCCTGACATCGAAAATGTTTGCGCTAACTGTGAGCTAGACATTTTGTGAACAAAAAATGTAATTAAAACAACAAGGACAAACACTGTACCTGGTAAATATAGCGGTTGGAGTGATGTCCCAATTCCAGTTCCTAAAATATTATTCCATGAAATTCTAAAGCTTAATAACCATTGTTTTAATGGTAGGACTTCAAGTCGAGTTAGTACAAGAAAAAGACCAACTAATAAATATGGAATCCACGCAAGCAAAAGTGGCAATTCTTTTTTCATTCCTTTTTCTTTTACTTGAGAAGCTTCACTTGCATATTCTTGACCAATCCAAACTTGTAACCAATCAGCTCTTTTTGGGAAATCCCATGTTTCCTTTGGTAAAAGAAATCCCTTTTTAGCAGCTGGAACAACAATCATTAATCCTATCAAACCACCAAAAATTGATGGGAATTCTGGGCCTAAGAACGTGGCCACAAATAAGGCGGGAAGCGTGAAAGAAAGTCCTGCGAAAATAGCAAATTTCCAAATTTTCAAACCTTCTTTTAGTGAACGATTTTCCCCAAAAAACTTTGTTAGCAAAACCACTAAGATTAACGGCAACAAAGTTCCTGTAAACACATCAACTGTCATCACTTGTGCCCCAATAACATGCATGTAATCAAGTATGGCCATATCACCTAAATATGTTTGAACAACTGGCGAAATTTCTGATCCTTCCTGAAGTCCTTGGTTTACTCCAACGATGATCGGTGTTCCTACTGCCCCGAAAGACACTGGACTACTATCAGCAATTAAGGCTAACACAACTGCCGCTAGAGGTGGAAAACCTAAGGCTACTAATAAAGGCGCTGCTATCGCTGCCGGTGTCCCAAACCCTGCTGCCCCTTCGATAAACGCGCCAAATAACCAAGCGATAATGATTAATTGAACACGGCGATCAGCAGTAATTCCTAAAAAACTATTACGAATCGTATCGATCGCGCCACTTAGCTTTAAAGTATTCAATAATAAAATTGCCCCGAAAACTATGTAAAGAATTGAAATTCCGATAATAATACCTTCAAGGGATGCCGCCAATACTTGAATGACTGGCACTTTCCAATATAGCACCGCCAAAAGTGCTGTTGCTAATAGACTGATCGGCATTGCCTTAACAGCTGGCATTCTAAGAACAACTAGGAAAAGTAAGACGGCTATAATGGGTGTCAAAGCAACTAAAGAAGTAAAAAACATTGTTAGAATCCTTTCGCAACCAACAATACTGCTTAGTAGTATAACAGTAGCTGATAATATTATTGTTGAACCCCAAATTAAATTTCAGGTTATCAGATGAATTGAAGCATGCTTAATGGTGATATATGGATTTGATTTATGAAAATTCATTAATGGACAAAAACAAAAAATCCTAAAAAAAACTAGGATTCTCCGTCCTTTTCTCATTATTCCCCTTGCTCCTCATAATACTCGATGAACCTGTCGATCAAATCAATAGAAAAGCCTCTACGGTACAAAAATTGCTTAACCTTCTGTTTTTTTCCCCTGCCGCTTTCACTTCGGTATTTTCTTAAGGCTTTGTCGCCTTGATGAGTAATTGCTTCCCATTCTTCGTCATTGGCATTGTCATCTTCATTTTCTTCACTATACAATTTGAACGCTTGTTGAATAACCCCTTGGGAAAATCCATTTGATACAAGGAGCGTATATAATTTACGTTCCTGCTCTGCACGAGATGTCTTTAACTTTGTTGGGTATTTCTTTTTCAAAAAAATAATCGCTTTCTCCAATTGCAGTTCATCTGTGTACAATTGCATACTATTTAATATTTCCGCTTCACCAATTCCCTTTTCAATTAACTCCCGCTTTATTGACCCTGGACCTTTTAGTGATAGATTCAGGCGTGTTTGTACAAAGGCTCTTGCAAATTCCATATCGCTTAAATACTTTTCTCTTGTTAATCTCTCAATAATCGTAGTAACAACCTCAGCTTCCATTTCTTTTTTTAACAAGTAATCTTTTACCTCTTTTACCGAACGCATTCGGTACGATAAAAAATTAATCGCAGCTTGATACCCTTTGCGAATATGATCTTCCTCAACAATATTAGCTAGAAATTCCTTTTCAACTTCTAAACCTTTTCTTAAATGATAATTAATTAAAATGGCTTCATCAATGCTAAACGCATATTCTTCATCTAGGAAAATATTATAACGTTCTTTATTTTTTTTTTGAACTGTGATCTTCGTAATAATTGCCATCTTCTTCACTTCCTTGCCGTGTGTGTTAGTAGCTTTTTCCATCTTAGTTTTGCATAATGAACTTATAGTAAAAATTTTATTGGAGGTGTTTCATGAATATCGTTATATGTGGTGGAACTGGGTTAATAGGTTCTAAGCTCGTTGAAACCCTTGTCAAAGAAAAACATCATATTTACATTTTAACAAGAAATACTACTAATAAGGAAAAAACAGATTATATTACTTATCTTAGTTGGTTAAATCCTGGTGACCAACCAGAAAAACTGTTAGAAAACATCGATGTTTTCATTAATTTGGCTGGCGAAACGATTAATAGCCGCTGGACAACAAACCAAAAAGAACGGATACTAAAGAGTCGACTCGAGGCCACAAGAAACTGTATTTCTTTAATGGAGAAATTAGAGAAAAAACCTTCAGTATACTTAAATGCATCTGCCGTAGGTTTTTACGGTACATCATTAACTTCTATTTTTACTGAACAAGAAACCCATGCTGGCAAAGACTTTTTAGCTTTAGTTGTAGAAGAATGGGAAGCTGAAGCAAAGAAAGCCGAACATTTAGGAATAAGAACCGTTTTCCTTCGCTTTGGGGTGGTATTAGCAGACAGCGGTGGGGCATTAGCAAAAATGATTCTTCCCTATAAGCTCTTTGCAGGTGGAACAGTTGGCAGTGGTCAGCAGTGGCTATCTTGGGTTCATATAGATGATGCAGTTGATTTAATTAGGTTTGCTATCACTAACAGTGATATTCAAGGGCCCCTTAATATCACTTCACCAAATCCAATGCAAATGAAAGAATTCGGTAAAACCCTAGGTAATGTTCTCGGTAAACCTCATTGGATACCTGCTCCAAGTTTTGCACTAAAACTCATCTTGGGTGAAATGAGTATTCTAGTTTTAGAAGGTCAATATGTGATTCCTAAAAAAGCAATTGACCACGGCTTTCAATTTACGTATTCTAATCTAAACGAAGCATTAAAAAGTTTAAATCTATAAGTTTTAGTATGCTTGGGGGACTACTCTCCAAGCTTTATTTTACATTTAAAGGAGTATAACGAATGGAAATCCTTATTCAAAATGCGACGATTTATCCCATTACCTCATCAAAACTTGAAAAAGCATCTTTATTAATTAGAAACGGAAAAATAGCAGCTATTGAAGAAAAGATTGAAGCAACTGCTGAAATGACTGTTATTGATGGAGAAAATAAGTTTCTTCTCCCTGGATTTATCGATGCACATACACATTTAGGTTTATATGATGAAGGAACAGGTTGGGCTGGAAATGATGCTAACGAAACGATAGAAGCGCTTACCCCCCATATTCGAGCGATTGATGGTGTCTATCCACTCGACATAGGCTTTAATGACGCAGTGAAGTTTGGAGTTACAACTGTTCATGTTATGCCTGGAAGTGCCAATGTCATAGGTGGCACAACTTCTGTGATAAAAACTGTTGGTAAAAATGTTCAAAAGATGATTATTAAAGATATCGCTGGATTAAAACTTGCATTGGGGGAAAATCCCAAACGAGTTCATAGTACTTCTACTAAAAACAATGATATTACTCGAATGGGAATTATGGGCATGCTTCGTGAAGCTTTCTACCAAGCAAAACGAAATCCTAATGAAGATGACCTTCGAATGGCACCTATCATCTTAGCTTTAAAACGAGAGATTCCCGTCAGAATTCATGCCCACCGCGCAGATGACATTTTAGCTGCTGTCCGTTTTGCCAAGGAGTTCAACTTAGATTTACGAATCGAGCACTGTACAGAAGGACATCTAATTGCGGAAGAGTTAACAGAATATCCGGTTCAAGTAAGCGTAGGACCTACATTAACGAGACGTTCAAAGATTGAACTAAAAAATAAAACGTGGAAGACCTACAGCATCTTAGCAGATCATGGGATTAGTGTATCGATTACCACTGATCATCCTTACACGCCTATTCAGTATTTGAATATTTGTGCAGCAATCGCTGTTCGAGAAGGATTATCGGAGCAAAATGCTCTCGAGGGAATTACAATTAATCCTGCGAAAAACTTAGGAGTAGATGACCGCGTTGGCAGTTTGGAAATTGGAAAAGATGCTGATGTTGTTCTTTGGAATCACCATCCGTTCCATTACATGGCTAGTCCTGATCTGACAATCATAAATGGGGAAATAATTTACAAAAAATAAATATAAAAAAGGGTTCCATTTTCATCTCAAATCGATTATGATGATAAAGGATTTTGAAGTAAACAAACAAAACCATGAGGTATAAGAAGGTTTTCAGTCTTTAAAGCATTAAAATCAAAGAAAATGAACTTATTTCATGGAATAATGGAAAAAATGAGAATTTTTATGTTTCCTTTATGATTTTTGTGGGTATAGATATCCAATATCATATGAAAGGTCTTGAGTGCCTGCTTAGTGCTCAGAGCTAAACATCATAATAAATGTTGAGAACTATAAAACAGTTGTTTTATAAGAAATGGGAAGGCAATTGGTTGCGCCACCAGTATAACTGGTCCTAGTGGGTTCGATTCCCACCCCGAATTTGATATGCAATTTCATTAAATTCGAGGGGTGGTGAGCTAAGGCTTATTTTTCTGCCCCTATGTGGAGGGGTAAAAAATGATTAAAAAGCGCGATTTAGCAGATTGCCACAAATTATATGAGTTAATGATTGATCCAGCTGTTTTCCCATTTGTTCGTCAGAAAGCAAATTCTTATGACGAGTTTCTATTTTTAACAAAACAAACGATTGAAGCAGAAGAAAGAGGAGAACTTATTTCAAGAACAATTCTTGATGAATGGGGTAATCCAATTGGTACAATTAATTTATTCGATATCAATCAACAAGCAGGCTTTTTAGGAACATGGCTTGGGAAACCTTATCATGGAAAAGGGTATAACAATCTTGCAAAAGATGCTTTTTTCAATGAATTATTTTATGAACTTTCAATTGATGCAGTATTCATGAGAATTCGTACTGAAAATATTAGGTCAAGAAAAGCTGCTGAAAAATTGCCATATGTATCTTTAGCAAATGAAACACGAAAAGATTTGTTTAATGAAATTAACAAACAAACAGTTATCTATGATTTATTTCAAATTGAAAAAGATCAATTTACACTTTACCAATATAGACAACAACCTGAAGCTTTCGAGCTTAAAGAAGCTTAAAATAATAAAGTAGGAGCTAGCCCACAAGGACTGCTCCTATTTTTTTATATAAATACATCATTTGATGATTATACGAGTAATCAGGACAACACATTTTCGTTGCATAAAGTAATTATTATCTAAGCAAACTAAACGAGAAAAAATGCTTAATCAAAGGTGGTAAAGAATATGGAAAGTAAAAAACAACGAGCTAGAGATGAACGTAAAACGTTAAACAAAGCCCAAGAAGTTCATTACTTATCTGAGTTTAAAGCCGCTGACCGAGCAATGGCACGTGCAAAGGGAAATAGACTTTAATTTCAAAAAGGAGTGGTCAATCATGGCTAAAAAGAGAGACAATAAACAAAATAATGACTTTGTTAGTGACGGAAGAGATATTGAATTTTCTCAAGAATTAGCGGATCAGGATGATTTAGAGGCACAAGAAAGAGCGAGAGAAGCTGACGCAAGAGCGAAAAAGGGAAACAAGTAAAATAAGTTGAAAAAATATCGGAGGGAATGCCTTCAAAAGAGGTTCAGCTTAAATAGCTGAAATTCTTAAAGCATTCCCTTATTTTTGAGTCATTAAGTGCTTATTTAATGTATTGAGATGCTATTTAACAAGTGCATAATTTGCCCATCAACTTTATTATAAACAAAGTTTATAAATGACAATTCACTATCAGTTAATGAACTGCCCTTCATTTGTTTTTCAATAAGCTCGTAACCCAAGGCATAGACTGCTTCTAAATCGACCTCAGAAACAATATTTATCTCCAATTCTTTTACCTCCAACTATTTTTAAACTTTATGTGATAAAAACTCTCTTTACTTTTCTATGGAGATTATAACACGATACGCAACTTTTGCACTAATATTTTTTGCTTGAAATAGGAAAAAAGTCTACTTTTATTTTAAATTTAATTTTTTTCTTCGTAGATTAATAAAATCGATAAAACGGCCTTTTTCATATTAATAATTAATTATCATTTCCTAAAACTTCATACGGAAATACAATTTTGATACAAAAGCCTGTGCCCTTCTTTGATTGAATAAACAAAGAGCCGCGTAACTCCTCTACCCTTTCTTTCATTGCTGAAAGGCCCATCCCAAACTTTACATTTTCAGCACCTTTGCCATTATCCTCAAATATAAATGTAAGTCCGTCTTCACTAGTTTTTAAGAAACAATTAAACTTAGTTGCTTCTCCATGGCGAATTCCATTAGTAATTCCCTCTTGTATAGCTCGATAAATAACATATTTTTGGTCAGGTGGTAATGTAATGTCGCTAAAGTCATGCTCAATTTCAATTTGTGTCTTATGATTTACCTCTTTAATAAACGTTCGTAATGAAGGAATTAGTTGGTTTGAATAATCACCATCACTAAGCGTTCGCAATGATGTTCGAATTTCATTTAACCCGGCTCGAACTTGGTGCTGGGACTGTTCTAAGTTTTGTATAGCTAAATGAACATCTTTTTTTGCTAAGCGCTTTCCAGCTTCAATTTGAACTAATATCGTTGTTAATGTGTGCCCAACTGTATCGTGAATTTCTCTGGCAATACGATTCCGTTCCGCGAGCTTTGCTTTTTCTGCTAATGCTTCAGCCATAGCTAGATGAGAGTTTTGTAGATGTTTTGTTCGTTCTTTCACCTTTTCTTCAAGGTTTGCATTTAGAATTTGCGATGTCTTGTATAAATTAGCATTTTCAATAGAGATGGCGAACTGTGTTGACAAAGTTTGAATAACCTCAATATAGTCAGCACTGAAACTACCGTCTAACACATAGTTCTCTAAGTAAACGATCCCAATAAATTTATGTTGGGTGATGATTGGTATACATAAGAGCGCTTTTGGTTTTGCCTCAAGGATATAAGGATCTCTTAAAAAATCTAATTGGTCCGCTTCCTTATCAAATAAAACGGGTTCTTGTGTTCTGTGAACATAATTAACAACTGCTTGAGAGATAGTCACATACCTATCTATTGGACAAGAATGGTAAAGTAACGTCTTAATTTCATGACCGACTAATCTACCCTCTGCCTCTACTACTAAAGTTTCTTCTTTTTTAAGGATGAGGACACAACGATTTGCACAAGCATATTCTAAAACAATTGACATGATTTTTTTTAATAGCTCTTCTAACACAATTTCACCAGAAATAACTTGTGATGCTTTAATAATGGCTGAAGTGTCTAACAGTTGATTGATTTGAATATTTCCTTCATCTGTGTATTTGAGTTGTTGGTTTTGTAAAAATTTATATTCTTTCTTTAATTGCGTGATTTTTGTTTGATAACCCATTTCATTGTACTTTTCATAAGCAGAAAGCAAATACATCTTTCCTGCTTCAGGTAACTCTAACTGAAAATAAAGTCGGGCAACACACTCATTAGAAATGGCTTCATTTTGCAAAAACTCATTTGCTTTTGCACACTCAGCCGCCTGATTGTAATATCGAATAGCCTTATCTACTTGATTGTTAACTTTAGCAATCTCACCTTTAATAATAAAATATTTATCTTCGAAATTACTCGGGCAGTCTTTAACCCAACCCTTATACTTTTTCAAATTTCCCTTTAGCTGTTTAGTATAAAAACGTTTTTCTTCTTTCGTAAAATGAGGTAGAGCATTCGTTATGAGTAAGGAATAGTAAAATGTATGCTCTGGAAGTGAAATTAACCCTAAAAATGATCCAGTATACTTTTCTGCTTCTTTTGCAAACAAGACACCTTCTCGGTAGTTTCCAAGTAAGTAGTATATTTGTGCTTTACACAAATAATAATCAAAAAGTTTGCGGTCCCTCATTCCCGCTTCCTCTAATTCGGTTAAAAATTGCTCTTCATTAAAATTCCCATCAGAAAAAGAGAATATAGTATCCGTCTTACCTTCAAGTGCTAGAATATATTGTTTGTATGTTTTTATAAACTGCAAATAGTGTGTATCCTTAATCTCATTTTTCTGTTCGTCGTACTTTTTTATTACCTTTTTTAACTTTGAAAGTGGAAATCCTCGTACATGGAAAGAAATAATGTAGTGAGCAATTGAAAATCCACCATATAATAAATCACCAGAAAGAAAACTATATTCAATTGATTTCAAAAAATACTCTTCACTAGCTTTTATTGGTTGCTTCCAATGACTGATGAAAGCTGCGAAGAGAAAGTACGTAATATATTTATCTTTAATACTCCCTTCTTCTTCAGCAAGCTTTGTTGCAAAATTACCAATTTCAAACCCTTTTTTTCTACTAAAATAGGCTACTTCAATAATGGCATAGCCAGCAAAAACCCCGCTTGCATTAGAAGAGTTTCCATTTTTCAATGAAAAGTAACTACCCTTAATCGTCAATAACGCAAGCAAAGGAGGATTGATAACGTGGAGTGATGGCCCCATAAAAAGAAGAATATCATTTAGTAACTCTCTCGATTTGTTATGATATACAGGTTTTTGTAACAAACAATCATAACCATGTTTATCTAAATAAGAAGTGAGCTTTATCCTTTCTAGGAGTATTTGTAGTTTTCCAGGATGTAATTGTGCAGTAATACCATTTTCGTTAAGCATTTCTAATCCTAATCTGATTACGTCATCGGCTCTGTCAACCTTCGTAAAAATCATTATCTTCAATAAAACTAGTTTTAACCGATGCTCTTTCTCTATTGTATGAACCATCGCTTCGTCGTACAATTCTTCTGCGAGTGAAAGTTTGTTTGTTAAGTACGCACATTCAAGACAACCTAGGTAAAGCTCAAATGTCAAATCGTACTGTCGTGACCAGCTTTCTTCTTCTAATAGTCTTAAACCATTTTGAAAAAATGTTAATGCCGAAATAAAAGCCGTCGTGGCAAGGGCTTTTTTTCCTGCCATCATATTTAATTTCGCAATCTCCACCTTTTCTTCTTCATCAATTAAAAATTCAAAGCTCTCATTTAAATGACCGACAACTTCATACAAATGCTCTGATAAACACTGATTATCTGTATAATGTATTAATAACAGTTTACCAATTTTGTAATGAGTTATATTTTTTTTCTCTTTATTCATCATACTGTATGCAGCCTGTTGAATTCGGTCATGGACAAACCTATAACAATATTCATTTTCTTCGACAATTAAACCTAACTGTGAAATTTCGTTAAGGCAAAAGTGCATATCACTTATTTTATTTCTAATTATTTTAGACAAAATAGTCGGATCAAAAAAGCTTCCCATACAAGCCGCATATTGAATAACAAGTTGACTTTGTCCTTCCATTTGCTTCATTTTTTTTATTAAAAACTCAATCACATTTTCTGTGAATTCCAGGGCTTTTATTTCCTCTACTTCTAAAGTCCACGTACCATCCTTGAAATCATAGATGATTAGCTGTTTCTCAACTATTTCCCGAATCATTTCTTCAAGAAAAAATGGATTACCATTTGTCTTTTGCCATAAATGTTTTGCCAAATAGTATAATTCATTTTTTTCATGTCCGATAAGGTCAAATAATAAGTCTTGGATATTAGCAATTGTTAGAGGTGATAAGGTAATTGTAGTAACTTTATGACCATTATCTAAAAAAGTATTTACCACAAAATGTTTATCTGTCGAAACGTTAAGATCCCGATAAGCACCGATAATTAAAAGCTTTTCGATTTTTTCTGCGATGATATGCTTCATTAGGCTAAGTGAAGCCTGGTCTGCCCAATGCAAATCATCTAAAAAGATCACTAATGGGTTACTTAATCTAGCTGCTACTGCAAGAAAACTACTAATAACTCCCTTAAATCGAGATTCCAACTCTACGGGTGGTGTTTCTTTAAGATCGATAGATTCACCAATAATTAATTTTATTTTCGGAATGAGCGCTGTTAAAACTGCCGCATTTTCTCCTATCGCTGGTAATAGTTCATCTCTCCAGACTTTTATTTCACTTTCTTCTTTTGTTAAAACCGAAATAATTAGCTGCTCAAAAGCTTGAAAAAAGGTTGCATAAGGGATCTCATTTTTCACTTGATCAAACTTTCCCGAAACAAAATGCCCTAAATTTTTCTTCACCTGTTTTTTTACTTCTTGAACTAATCTAGTCTTTCCAACTCCAGCAGAACCTGTAATAAAAACTACTCCATTTTTATTATCAACACTAACACGTTGCCACTGTTCCATTAACTTCCTATATTCTTGCTCTCGTCCATATAACTTTTTAGAGAAAATTAATCTAGGAGAAATATCTGCTTGGCCAAGCGGAAAATCGTCAATCTGTTTTTCGTTTAACCACTTTTTTTGACATTTGATTAAATCATTTTTCATACCTGCCACAGTTTGGTAGCGTTCTTCTAAGTTTCTTTCGAGACATTTCATGACAATATTTGATAAGACAATGGGAATTTCTATGTTAAGTTCATGGGGAGGAATAATCTTTTGAGCTTTCTTTTGGTGAACCCATTCAGAGGTGCTACTAGCGTTTATTGGTAACTCTTTCGTTAATAATTCATATAGGATTACCCCGACAGAATAAATATTTGTACGATAATCAACCTCAACGCTGTTATTTCTTCCTGTTAACTCAGGTGAAAGGTATGGAACTACATGAATGTCTGACAATTGACTCATCGAAAAACTCTCATTAGCCACTAAAAAGCTATCATCAAGAAGTTCAAGCTCATACGTAACATTGTCAATCATGATTGAATGTGGACCTATAACTTTAATGATCTTTTTTTGTTTATGTAAATAATAGACAGCTCTAGTTAATTTTAAAGCAATTAAAAAAAAGTCATCTATAGAAATAGGACTTTCTTTTAAGAAATCTATTAATTTTGTTCTCACCATTTATCACAACCTTAAAAAAAATTGTTGAATACATTAATTTTCCATTTATACTTCTCCAATCAAGCGCTCCTAAAACTACTCGATAAATAATTTTCTTAAATAAATAATTGCTTGTTGACGATTGTTAATACCGATCTTATTGTAGATTTCACTTATATAATTTTTGACAGTGCCTTCACCTAAGAATAATGTTTCAGATATTTGCCGATTACTTAAACCTTCAATGATCAACAAGATAATATCCTTCTCCCGTTGTGAAAACTTAGGATAATCATTGTTTTCCTTAAAATTAATGTCACGTTTTAATAGATTAGAAACATCAGATAGTCTCGCAGCTAATTTGGCCCCAATAGATGCAGGAAGCATCATTTGACCATTAAAACCGCCTCTAATGGCGTCTATTAGTCTATCACCAGGAATATCCTTCAATAAAAAACCTTTTGCCCCACAAGCCAAGGCTTCGATAATGTAATCGTCTTCATCGAAAGTCGTTAAAATAATAACAACCGTTTTAGGAAATTGTTCCATGATCAATTTCGTGCTCGTAACCCCATCCATAATTGGCATCCGCACATCCATTAACACAACACTTGGCGAAAGTTTTTTCACTAAATCAAAGGCTTCTTGACCATTATTTGCCATACCCACAACTTGCATATCATCCTCTAATTCAAGTATTGTTCTTAGCCCTTCTCTCATTAATGTTTGGTCGTCAGCAATAACAATATTTATTAAACCCATCCCGTTTGCCCCGTTCCATAATTTTTTTACTTGGTACTATTATATTACAGAGGGAGGAAAATAAGTTTTGAATTTTCAAAAAGTGTAGTCATTCATACCTAATCTTCACAAATCTTTCATCATTGACGATAACCGCTTCTATAAAAACGAAAACACCTTTTCTTAAACTCATTCTTCTAAACTTTAATCTAATTCATAAAGATTAATGAGGTGGTTTTTATGGGTAGAAAACTATTAGAACAAGTGGTTACTTTATTTACAGCTGCTACCGGTGTTATGGCTGCTCTTGCATGGAATGATGCTGTACAAGCTTTATTTAATTCTGTCTTTCCTAAAGGTGAAGGAATTAAAGAACGATTTATTTTTGCAATTATGATAACTGCTGTAGCCGTAATAATCACAACTATTTTTGCTAGCTTTTTAGATGAGGAATCGTAATTTATGTAAAAAAAGTTTTACACAACTAAATATAGTATGCAAGTTCAGTTTATTTTCCTAAACCTATTCTATGTATGTGGAAATTAGTTTATATTGAAAAGTTAATGTAGATGTAGGCAAATTTCGCTTTTTTTTGAAAAATGATGGAAATGGAACAATTAGGTAGCAATAAAAGATAATCATAGGGCTCATTTTCCTTAATCAAGGTTAAAGCTAAATAATCGCTGTTTATCGGAAAATAACAAGTTTGCTTATATATTGGGAACTTACTATCATTAAATATGTTAACCAATTACTTTAAAGGAGAGTGACATTTATTTTCATTCAAAGACATTTCGGTGATCTTCAATGAAAAGCAAACATACAATGGATGATACTTTATGTATAGAAAAACCAAACGCAACTGACGGGTCATTAATGTGGCAGTTAGTAAAACAATCTACACTCGATTTAAATTCACCTTATAAATACATTATGATGTGTGAATATTTTAGTGAAACATGTGTAGTTGTTAAAAAAAATGAGCAATTATTAGGTTTTATAACCGCCTTTATTCCCCCCAAAAAACAAGATGTCATTTTCGTATGGCAAGTTGGAGTTGACCCATCTCAACACGGAAAAGGTATCGCTTCTAAAATGCTTGCTGAACTTTTAAAAAGAGACGCTTGTAAAAACGTTCGATACTTAGAAGCAACTGTTACCCCATCTAATCAAGCATCACAGTCTTTATTTCGAGGGTTTGCAAGAAAAAAACAAACTGAATGTGTTGTTAAACCATGTTTTTCTGCTGATTTGTTTCCTGGTGAAAACCATGAAGAAGAGCTAACGTTTCGAGTCGGCCCATTTATCTGAGTAATTTGATATGTTAACTTTGTTTTCTGAAGTTTCCTATAAAACCGAGGAGGGATTTATTACAATGGTAAATCATGATCTGAAAATTTTTGAGGAATTAGAATCAAATGTTCGAAGTTATGTAAGAAGTTTTCCAACAGTATTTAAAAAGGCAAAAGGCTATAAAATGTGGGACATAGACGGTAAAGAATACATTGACTTCTTTTCTGGTGCCGGAGCATTGAACTATGGTCATAACGATGAAAAAATGAAGCAAAAGCTTGTAGAATACATTTTATCTGATGGCATTACTCATTCTCTCGACATGGCTTCAGAAGCAAAAGCGAGCTTTTTAAAGAAGTTCAATGACGTTATTCTAAAGCCACGTGGCATGAACTATAAAGTCATGTTTCCTGGACCAACTGGCACAAACACTGTAGAAAGCGCGTTAAAGCTTGCTCGAAAAGTTACAGGCCGGACAAATGTTATTTCATTTACAAACGGCTTTCATGGAATGACAATTGGTTCTTTATCAGTTACAGGAAATTCTTCAAAACGTAAAGGTGCAGGTATCCCGTTACAACATGTAGTAACGATGCCTTATGATAACTTTGTTAGTGAAAAACTCGACACCGTGGAGTATCTCGATCGCTTTTTAGAAGACAATGGTAGTGGCGTTGAAATTCCCGCCGCAATGATTCTCGAGACAGTCCAAGGTGAAGGTGGTATTAATGCCGCTAGCTTCGAGTGGCTAAGACGTATTGAAGCAATCTGTCAGCGTTGGGGCATTATTCTTATTATTGACGATGTTCAAGCTGGTGTAGGACGCACAGGAACATTCTTCTCCTTTGAAAAAGCCGGAATTAAACCCGATATAGTTTGTTTATCAAAGTCAATTAGTGGCTACGGTTTACCATTGGCTCTTACATTGATTAAGCCTGAATTAGATATCTGGAATCCAGGAGAACATAACGGAACCTTCCGTGGAAACAATCCAGCCTTTATTACCGCTACAGAAGCTTTAACTTACTGGGAAGATGAATCTTTTGAAAAAAGTATTGCTGAAAAATCAGAGAAAATCACAGAATTTCTTAATCAAATTGTAGATAAATATCCAGAATTAAACGGTGAAGTCAAAGGCCGCGGCTTTATGCAAGGAATTAGCACACCTGTTGAAGGGTTGGCTAGTGATATTGCAGCAAAGGCCTTTGAAAGTGGACTTATTATGGAAACAGCTGGACCAGAAGATGAAGTATTTAAGCTCTTCCCTCCACTTACAATCAGTCATGAAGGCTTAGAAAAAGGCTTCAAAGTGATTGAAGAAAGCGTCCGTAGCTTAGTTTCTACAAAACAACCAATAGCCAACTAATCTAGATGAAAACTTGGGAGTGCGATTGGACTAACTAGAGTGTTTAAATAAGAAATTCGAAAAATACAAAACCATAGCGGAGGAAATATACGAAGAGATACTGTCTCTTCCTCTACATGCTAACGCTGAGAAGCGTATCCGTCGAGACAACTCGAAGGATTAGCAGTGGAGTAGCGCTCGTTCCTGCGGGATTAGAGGCAAGGGTGAGACCCCACAGTGCGTAAGCACGAGGAGGCTCACCAGCCGCCCGCGGAAAGCGAAGTATATTTCCGAAGCGAAGCACAAGGTGTTATTCATTAATTACTTACCATCTAAAATTTCTAAAATTCAAGGAGGATTTTATACATGAAAGTCGTAAAACTAGAAGATATTATCGGAACAGACCAAGAAATAAAAGGTGAAAACTGGACTAGTCGCCGTTTATTATTAGCGAAAGATGGCATGGGCTACTCTGTTCATGACACAATTATTAAAGCAGGAACAGAAACTCATATTTGGTATCAAAATCACCTTGAAGCTGTTTATTGCATTGAGGGTGAAGGTGAAGTTGAGACGTTAAGCGATAATAAAGTTCACCCTATTTCAGCTAATTCTATCTATGCACTAGATAAACATGATGAGCATTTATTACGTGCAAAAACGAATATGCGCATGGTCTGTGTATTCAACCCTCCAATAACTGGTCGTGAAATCCATGATGAAAATGGTGTCTATCCGTTAGTGGAAGAAACAAAAAAATAACAATGTCCTTGCTTGTTGCCTTGCGTGGATTCAAGAGAAAGGAGTTTGCCTATATGTTTAGGTCAAACTCCTTTCCTTTTGGTTTATCGTTGTTAATATTTGGTTAAGAATGATTTCTACATTCGTATGTCTTGAATAAATCACGGGTAAATCATTTTGGTTAGCGAATTCTTTAATCGACCACATGCAGCTATGGGAAATGTGTTGCGTTAATACAACAAGAATATCACTCTCTCGTAAAATGCCAACTGCATTAGGGTTTTTTAACGATTCACACGATAAAATTTTACAAGGATAAGTATCCTCCTCAGTTTCATATCCTTGTATATCTCCAAAAATACCGACAGTTTTTCCATTAAGTAGTGAATAGTCAATTACCTCTTCTGCCTTTGGAATGGCACTAGCTTCTTCCTCTGGTAGGCTCACCCTTTGCTCTTTGGCTTCTACTAATGGCCGTAACTCTTTTATTTCATCTTGTAACTCATTAACTAGCCCTTTTAATTCTTTTATTTTTTGAGATTGTCTAGCGATTAATAGCTCTTCTCCCGTTTCGTTTAACTGGTCTTCTAAACGACTGTTTTGAAGTCGAAGCTTTTCATTTTTTGCTTCTAAATCTGCGATTGTTTTTTTCTGAGTTTCGATCGTTTGTTGCAGCTTGCTATTATTGTTTGCGACTGCCGCTAGCTCTTTTTGTGTTTTTTCAAGCAATTGGCGAAGTTCTTTTTGAAAATGTCCTTTGTTTGTTAAGTTTAAGATCGCTTCATCTTTTAAAAATGAAAAATAACTTGTTAACGGGAACGACACTAACAAATAGGTTAAAAGGCTTTCACCTATCATTTTTTCAAACTTTTGCGGATCCCACTTTAAGTAATGAATTTGTGGAATGAGCTTCAGTTGAACAAAGTAGTCAACAATTAAGAAAAATAAATACTTTTTAATTTCTTCAGATTCTGCTTGTGCAAGTGATTTTATTTCTTTTTTAATCCACTTCGTAATTAGCTTTCGTTCATTTTTTCCTTTATAAACAAAACGTCGTGGTATCTGTGGTGAGGTAAGTACATACCCATCTTCAAACGTCCTTAATATATCGAGAACTTCCTGATGATCCATTTCATCAATGATTTGTTCAAAATGAACAGTAAAGTAGGTGTATGTTTTATGAAAAAATTCATCTTTTTGTCGTTCCCATAATTTTTTTTGCTTAGCTAGCTGTTTATCTAGCTCTAACTGTTCTTTGAAAGTTCTTGTGACGGCAAAATCATTAGCCTCATCAATAATAACGGGTACTTCCTCGCTACCAACCTTGAATTTTGTTTTTCCTGAAAAAAGACTATCATCAATAGGGCTATGGCTTTTAACGACAATATGCGAAGGTAAAAAGTTTGTGTCACAACATTTTAAGCGTGGCAACTCAAATAAGTGAGCATAAAACATAATCCATGGAGTCGTATCCTTTGTATGCTTTTCAACTTCTTTTATTCTCGTTTCTACTGTTTGCCCACAATGTATACAATCCCTTGATGCAATTATCTCAATTTCAATCATGATACTTAGCACCACCTATATTAGTTTTACCATTTTTTTGATTAGGAAAGAAGTTTGGGCTGACATCATTATCGTATTCCTTATGAAAAATACGTATAGATCAAAGTTCATTCAAAGTCCCCTCCATCCCATTCCCATACATTTTTTGTAAAGGGATTGAAGCAGGATCACTTGTTAAACAGCTTGGCTAAAGTCTAATTATCATAGAACGACATTAGTTCACCCACCTCACGGGTTTTCTTAATTATATAATAAATACTACAGTGAAAAATATGAATTTAATATTTAATTAAACGTTTGATTAATTTTGAAATCCCCTCTTTCAGGGGAGGTTCTTATTATATTTTTTCCATTTGTATGAACTTTTCATAGAGTGGAACGATAATGATATAGATTTTTAGAAAAAGTAGGTGGTTGTTTTCAAGCTAAATGTAATGACCTTTAACATCCGCCATGGGCGAGGTTTAGATGGAAAAGTAAATCTACAGCGAATCGTAGAAGTGATCAAGCAGGAACATATTGATATTGTTACCTTAAATGAAGTAGATCGAATGTTTTCTATACGTAGCAATTTTGTCGATCAAAGCAGTTGGCTTGCTAATGAACTAAAGATGGACTTTGTATTTGGACCAGCTCTCTCCTTAAAAAGAGGCGATTATGGAAATGCAATTTTGAGCAAATTGCCAATCATCAAACATGAAAACTATATTTTTCGGCTAAAGCCACCTGTTGCTGAGCCAAGGGCGATATTAGAAGCAACCATTTCTGTAGATAATTCCTTTATAAGCCTTCTCACTAGCCACTTTAGTATTCACCCAATCTTACATCGCAAACAATTACAGTTTTTTTTAGAATATTCCTCATACCCTTGCATTTTAATGGGCGATTTAAACCGAGGCCAAAACTCTCGTAGTTATCGAAAACTTACGGGGAAATACCACGACTGTAGCTTAAATAATCCTCTACCAACTTACCCTGCTAGAGGGCCTCGCTCTAGATTAGACTTTATCTTTGTCAGCAAACACTTTGATGTATTGCAAACAAGAGTAATCCAAAGTCATGCCTCAGACCACTTACCAGTAGTGGCTCAGTTAGCTAAAAAGTCATAATTTTAGGGGGGGAGTAGTGATTCGAGCTCCTTTTTTAATAAGCAGGAATGAGGACTGAAAAATGGCTTACAATGAAAGTTGGGTCACTAATGCGCAGGATTGGTTACCCAAAAACGTCTTTCGATGAAAGTTCGGGCACTAATGTGCACGAATGGTTACCTAAAAATAACTAACGACGAAAGTTCGGTCACTAATGCGGAGGTATGATTACCCAAAAACTTCTTTCGATGAAAGTTGGGTTACTAATGCGGACGAATGGTTACCTAAAAATAACTTACGACGAAAGTTGGGTTACTAATGCGAAGGATTGATTACCCAAAAACGTCTTTCGATGTAAGTTGGGTTACTAATGCGGACGAATGGTTACCTAAAAATAACTTACGACGAAAGTTGGGTTACTAATGCGGACGATTGGTTACCCAAAAATAACTAACGATGAAAGTTCGGTCACTAATGAGCACGATTGATTACCCAAAAACGTCTTTCGATGTAAGTTCGGGCACTAATAAGCTTCAATGGTGACCGAAAAAAGTCTTTCGATGAAAGTTCGGGCACTAATGTGCACGAATGGTTACCTAAAAATAACTTACGACGAAAGTTGGGTCACTAATGCGGACGATTGGTTACCCAAAAATAACTAACGATGAAAGTTCGGTCACTAATGAGCACGATTGGTTACCCAAAAGCGACTTTCGATGTAAGTTCGGGCACTAATAAGCTTCAATGGTGACCGAAAAAAGTCTTTCGATGAAAGTTCGGGCACTAATGTGCACGAATGGTTACCTAAAAATAACTTACGACGAAAGTTGGGTCACTAATGCGGACGATTGATTACCCAAAAACGTCTTTCGATGAAAGTTCGGGCACTAATGTGCACCTGAACCCCCTAGATACTGCTAAGTTTCTTCATCTCCGTTCCCCCAATCCCCTAGAGAACGTAAAAGCGGGCACGTTTCTTTATCCCCCTTTCCAAAATCGCCTAAATAATGTAAAAATAGGACAGATTTCTTTATTTTTGCCCCTGCCCCCTCTATTTTTTTGTGAAAATCTAACAAATTCCAGTTGACCTTAGTATAATTTAAAACCTATTGAAAAAAATTACACTGATATGTAAAAGGAGGTAATTTTGTTCTATGAAAGAAAAACAAAATGAAAATGGAACCTACTTGTTCTACGAACTTTCATTCACTTCACTTAGCATAAATAGATGATATTACTGCCATCCTATACTATGATACAGCAACAAAATTTAAGGAGTGGTAATCATGACTAATAATAAGAAACGTTCAAACAACACTAATGGTAGTCAAAAAGGCATGACAAATAATGAAGCGATGAATACAGACAATATTTTGGCAAAGGAAGAGCTTGAAAAAGCAATTTCGCCAACCGGACGTCAAAATTCAAAGCAATAATTCAACTTAAAGAGGTTATCCTATTTCAACTATAGGATAACCTCTTTAAGTTTTTCTCAATTCACTTAACTCTCATTTTAAGCTCCTCAGCCAATTTCAAGCCTAATTTCTCTAAACGCTCCTGGAGCTTTTCATCTTTCAACGATCCATCTAGGTTAAAAGCTTCATACGATGCTGGGATCGTCGGGCTTTGCGGTAGTGGCCAAGCATGAAGATTTCGGCAAATTTGGTGAAGTGTATTCACTGTGTTCGAAGCACCTAACTGGCTACCAGCCGTTCCAATGATGGCGGCAAGTTTGCCACTCATCTCCCTTGCACCAATGTAATCAAGGGCATTTTTCAGTACCCCTGAGACACTGCCGTGATATTCTGGTGAAGCTAAGATGATACCATCTGCGGCAGCAACTGTTTTAATGAAGTCCTTTACGACTAACGGATAATCTTCTTTATCTAAGTCCCCTTCATAAATGGGTAGCTTTACTTCTGCAAAATGAATGATCTCAACGGTAATCCCGTGTTTCTCTACTTCCTTTTTAACAATTTCTGCTGCTTTTCGTGTCGTCGAATTTCTTCTCGTACTCCCTACTAATGCAACAATTTTCATTATTAAACACCTCTTTGTAAATCAGAATACTTTCATTTTATCTAAGATCGTATGTTTAATACAAATAATATACATTGAAAAACACCCAATCCGTTACGGAATGAGTGTTTTTCAGCTAATGGAACGAAAGCCAAAACTCACCTTTTGTGTCGATCATGTCAATAATCTTAGGAAATGGAATTTTAAAGGTAGGAAATCCAGCTGCGTAAGGACCAATTTCATAAGGCGCGAAAAAAATGTAGAGGTTCATCTCATCAACGTAAAAAGGTTGATCTTTAGCTATACCTTTAAATGCCCCTGGAAAAATATAATCGTACTGCGAGTCTGTATGAATCATTTCTTCGATAATAGCACTCAAATCTATTACATAATCAACATCTTTCTTAAATAAATCGCCTATCTCATAAAAGCGACCATTAATCATGTTAAGGTTTACATAGTTCTTCGTTGGCATTCCATGAGCCGCACCAAAATAATACTCATAACCGTATAGCTCCATCACTAGCAAATTATTTTTAAAGAAGGTCACATTAAAATCACCTGTATAGGTATAATCTAACTGTTCGTTAGGATCTACTTTCTTTAAATTTGATCGTTGTTTTAACTGCTCATTAACATTTACCTGAGCTTTTTCGTTCTTTAAGCCATCTACTTGTGGATAAAATACAAGGAAATCTTTATTAGGTTCGTACTTCTTTTCTAGAACCCGGTAGCGGCTTGTTAGTGGGATAATTGTATTTTGCCGCCACACTAATCTTCCTTTTCTGTCGAAGTAGGCAATTCTCGTATTTTTCATCGCTCTAACTAATCTTCCTACTAATGCAACACTTTCGGCTCCTTGAACAATTGGAAGTCCTCTTGCTCGATTTCCAGAACGATCAATAAAGTAAGCTTTGTTCGATTCATTAACAGAAGCAATCCCATGGTCAAATTGTGAAACATGGTTATACATAAAATCGGTTAAAAGCTGGCCTTTCCAATTAGTGATAGCAAACCTAGAACCGATATACGGTTTTTGGGGATCAATAGCCTTGCCAACTGCTACCCGATTTTCACCCAAAATTGTCACATCATTATACACTGGTTTAATGATAAACTGCCCCTTCTTATCAATAAGACCATACTTATTTTCAACTTCATCAGCTTCATTTACAACCGCCAGTCCGCCCTCAAAAGCCTGAGCACTAGTAAACCTTGGTTGTATAACGACGTTTCCATTTAAATCGATATAACCAACTTTTTCATTTAACCCCATTTTGAATGTTAAGAGACCATCTCCATAGTTGCCAACGAAAAAGTAATGATATTGACTCATTAAATTACCACTTCTATCTATTAAAGCAAAATAATTCTCTGCTATTTTCACAATTGCTAAACCGTCTTTAAAATCACTTGCTGTTTCAAATTGTAAGGGAATTACTATTTCCCCAGCTAAATTTAAGTACCCATAGCGAAAATTTCCATCCTCATCTATATCAGAAAACATCGCACGGCCTTCTTGGTACATACTTATAAAGTTATAAGATTTTTTTGTTAAAATTTGACCTTGTTCATCTATAACGTGGAAGGCACTTTGAAAAACAACCGCTGCCCTACCTTCAGAAAAATCGATGAGTGACTCAAACTTAATAGGAACTATGACATTTCCAACACGATCAATGCAGCCATACCTTCCGTCTTTTTCCACTGTTGCTAAATCATTTTTTTGAAAATCAAGGGCGAAATCAAAATCAGGCTGAATTTCGAATTCCCCCTTTTTATTAATAAATCCCCACTTCGTACCATCCTTTGTTTTGAGTGAAGCTGGATATAAAAAGTCATTCTCCATAGATATATCTCCTAAAATTAGTTTTCTGTAGTATATGAGAACTTTTTTAGGTTGGTGCCTTAATTATTTTCAAGTTTCCTAGTTTAATAGATAACAATTTTGGAAACAATAGTAGTAACACAAACTTTAAGGGAGATGAAAATAATGAGTTTATACGAATATATTAATAAAATTAATGTAATGTTAGAGGAATCAAAAGAGGAAACTTGTGAAATGAATTTATATGTTAATGAATTAGAGGAACTCTTTTTTACTGAATAACCTTTGCATCGTTTGACCATATCGATTTCCTATAAAAAACTTAATAGACAAAGTCCTAATTCTGACGTTCGGGCATACCTTATTGTTGTGTGGTTATGAACGAAAGGAGAGGGAACTATGTACCAACATTTACAACCTGTAAACAAAGTTGCTCAAGACGCTGCAATGTATGATCTACTTGCTAACTATTATAAGTATCTAGATCCGCAAAAACATATTTACTATTATCATTTGCACTTTATGTGTATGCAACAGCTTTGCCAAATGCAAGAATACGGGTTTAGAAATTCCGTAAATCCAACACAAGGGAGGGCACCAGCCAAGGTTCGTGTACTTCATGCTTCACCAGATGCGCCTAAAGTAGATATTTACGTTAACGGTAACAAGACATTTGAAAATATCACTTATTATCAAATCAGCCCTTATTTAGATGTACCTGCTGGATCTTACAGAGTAGAGGTATATCCTACAGGACAAACGACGAATCCTGTTTTAAGTGAAAATGTTGAAGTACGACCAGGTCGAAACTATACTGTTGCAGCAGCCGGTCAACTCGCAGATCTACAATTGGTCTCGATTATGGACACTACAAATATTCCTAGAAACAAAGCAAAAGTGCGTTTTTGGCACTTATCTCCAAATGCACCTGCTGTAGATATTGCCGTACAAGGTGGCGATGTACTATTTAGTAATGTTTCCTTTACAGAAGCAGTAAAATACCTTGAAGTTGACCCAGGACGTGTAACTCTTGAAGTTCGTGTTGCGGGAACAAATGATGTTGTTTTAACACTACGTGACATTAATCTAGCCGCAAATGAAGCTTATACAATTACAGCATTCGGACTTGTTGATGGCACACCACGTTTAGAAGCTCTAATTTTACAACCATAATAAGAAAAACGCAGAGCACCCGTCTAGCGGACCTCATGAAAAAAGGCTACCAACGGAGAGTCCTGCAAAATGGGGACTTTTAAAAGGAAAAAAAGAAGTTGCCAGTTTCAATTTGAAGAAACTGGCAACTTTTTCATTATGTAATAGAGATGCACCTCTTACGAGTGCATATGTAGTTGTTCTAGCTTTATCATTCTCTTGATATTAACTGTAAAAGCGGCGAGATAGACTTGTATTTTCACGCCAAATAGACCACGGTATTTGGCCGTAGTCAGACCATGAAACCTTTTTAACTCGGCATTTTTGTGCTCGATAATCGGTCTTATTTTACTTCTCTTTTTGTATTCTTCCGTCTCTAGATATTTCATTTGTTGTTCATGTTCTTTCGATAGTACAGAAATAGAATATGTTTTTGTTTTACTACCTTCTTTATAACAACCTTCCCGTAAAGGGCATGATTGACAAGTAGTTACGTCAAAGTAAAATGTATCTGTTTGATTTGTTCCTACGTTCTTTTTCCCTTGCCGAGCTTTACGGAAACTCCAATGCCCAGCAGGACACATTACTTGGTCCGTCTCTTTGTCGTAACGAAATAAGTCTTCTTCTCTATTTCCATAAACGGATGGATTTAAAGGGATAGATGCCTTTATGTCGTGTTCTTGTAAGTAGGATAGATTTCCTTTTGATGAATAAGCGGTATCTCCTAGAACTTCCTCAAGCTCAATCCCTTGTTCTTTTGTTTGATCAACCAATTCTCTTAGTTGTTTTCCATCATCACTTGTTCCAGTTGTTACTTTTATACTTGTGATAATTTCTTCTTCAGTCATGGCAATATGAGTTTTATAGCCAAAAAAAGAGCGTGATTTCGACTTCCATCCAAACCTTGCCTCTGGGTCAACCGCTGAAGCAATGCCCTTTTTTGATAGTAATCGTTCATCTTCTACGATCTGCTTAGCGACATGTAATTTTTCTTTTATTGATCCTTCTGCGTCAGGGAGAGCTTCTTCTACCTCTTCTCCAAGTTGAGCCAGATAATGTAGCCATCGTTTCCCTTGTTCTTCTTCAGGTATATCTTTGACATTAGGATAGGAAGGTAATTTATGATACAAAGCACTATGCTGCTTCTTAACAGATCTTCGGAGTCTCGAAGCGGCCTTTCGAAGGACTTCTAATGGCTGTCTTTTAGACGCATTTGCTTGCATGTGTGTAGAATCAATCAGAAGTGATTTTGATTTGATTATCCCTTTTTCTTGACACTGTTTCACAATTTCAATAAGAACTTTGTCCACATGTTGAGCACCCAAACGATGTTTGCGAAAGCGACTAAGCTGAGACGGGTCAGGTAAAGAATCTTCAGGGTTAATTCCAATAAACCATTTGTAAGCTAAATTCACCTGAGCTTCTTTTATCATTCGTTCGTCAGAGAGATCATACAAAGTTTGAAGAAACAATAATCGAAATAATAGTTCAGGTTCGTTGGCTGGGCGACCGTAATGTTCACAATAGGACTTCTTTACAATTTCATGGATAAAACTAAAGTCAACTTTATTATGTATAATTCGTAATTGGTGGTCTTCAGGTATGAGGAGATTATAAAGCTCTGAGTGGAAGGATAAGTTCATTTGTCTTGAATGATGAAGCATGATTAACACGACCTTTGTTCTCTAATAAACTCAGAATAACAAAAAAAGAGAAAAAACGCTTCTAAACGCTTTTTCCCTTTTTCTGTATTCGTTTTGCAGTGTTCTCCAACGCTGGTAGCCTTTTTTCGTAATTTTATTTTTTACTAAGAAAATCATGAATGAGAAGTTTATCCTTTTTAAAAAGTAGCTGTTATTCCGTGTTTTTTCTGAATAAAACGATTTGTCCACTCATAATATTAGTTGAGGTGATAATCATGAAAAGCTATAAAACAACTGTTTGTGTTATTTGTAGGAAAGTGCATGATACTGCGGCAAACTGCCCAGATCATCAGGCAATTTGTAGGGAGTGTAGGGAGGAGGTTGTTGTAGAAAAACACTAAAAACACAGAGCCGACATTGACTCTGTGTTTTTCACTATTTTACTAATCCATGTTTGAAGGCGTAGATAACGGCTTGGGTACGGTCGTGAACCTCTAGCTTGCCTAAGATATTGCTCACGTGGACTTTCACCGTTTTTAAGGCAATAAAAACTTCATCGGCAATTTCTTGATTTGTTTTTCCTTCTGCTAAAAGAAGCAGAATTTCCATTTCGCGCTCTGTCAGTTGTTCGTGGGGTAAAGTTGTTTTCTTTTGACGCATTTTTGTCATCATTTTCCCTGTCACTTCGGGCTCGAGGATTGTTTGCCCCTCGTAGGTTGCCCTGACAGCATTGGCGATCTCACTAGCTTTTGAAGTTTTGAGCATATAGCTTGTTGCGCCTGCTTCTAGGGCAGGATAGACTTTTTCATCATCAAGAAAGCTTGTTACAATGATCACTTTTGCTTCTGGCCAAGCTTCGACAATTCTTCTAGTCGCTTCGATTCCGTCCATTTCCTTCATAACTAAATCCATTAAAATAATGTCTGGGCGAAGTTCTAATGCAAGCTCAACGCCACGGGCGCCGTCATCAGCCTCACCAACCACTTCAATATCAGGCTGAGCTGATAAATATGAAGTGACACCAATCCTTACCATTTCATGATCATCTACAAAAACTACCTTTATCACTGTCTAGTCACCCACCATTAATGGAACTTTAACTTCTAGCCTAGTTCCTTTATTTTTAAGGCTTACTACCTTTAATGCACCACCAATTTCTTTCGCTCGCTCATGCATATTTTGCAAACCATAGGATCCAGCTTTTTCTACACTTACATCGAAACCTACGCCATCATCTGCAATTCGTAAAATAATTAAGTCGTCACGATTGATGAGAAGAACTTCGAGGCTAGTAGCTTTTGAGTGACGTAATGTATTAGAAACTGATTCTTGAAGAATTCGAAAAAGATGATCTTCTACACCTTTCTCTAGAGGTACGGCTTCAATTTTCCACGATATTTCCATCGGAACTTTTTGTGCCAATTCGTTTAGTAGTTCTTGCATTCCTTCTTGAAGCGATTTGCCCTTTAAAGGTACCGGGCGCAGGTGTAACAGGAGCGCCCTCATCTCAAGCTGGGATTGATGGATCATATCTTCAACAAGCTTTAATTGCTTCGCTTCCCCGCCATCTTCCTCACGCTTTGTTTCAGTAATCGCAGACATCAGCATTGATGCGGCGAATAATTGCTGACTTACCGAATCATGAAGTTCCCGAGCTAATCGATTCCGCTCTTGGGAGACAATTTTTTGGACGATTTTCTCCTGATCAATGGCTTTTTCACTAGCTAGTTTTTGGGCTGTTTTCACTTGATCCGCCATTTGTTTTTGAACATTCTTCACTTTTTGAAAAACTGGTTTTAACTCTTCAGGGTACGTTGTTTTATCCTCATCAAACACCCGGCCTTGCTCTAATTGCTGCAAAGCTTCTTCAACCATTTCTAGTTGTTTTTTATAAGTTAGACTATTAGAAAGTCCAAAAACAACTCCTAGAGCAATAGCTACACCAGGAACAAATAAAAATATCGGAAAATCGTATATTTTTGCATCTAATAAAAGACTCCAATTTTCAACTGGAAAAATCGTAATATATATAACGGTAAACACAGCAAAAAGAATAAGTGAAAACAGGACACTCCAGATCATCTGCCTCTGAACGAACCTCATATTCTTTTCACCTCTAATCTACCAATTCCCATCGAAGTGACTATTTTTATTTTTTGTAATGCTTGATCGTAATGATCTGTTCGGTACACCAATGTTTGATTAAAAAGCTTTTCATTAGCTTCTTCAAAAATGATGGTCGTCCCAGTCAAAACGGAATGAGATACATTTACTTCTATATCATATGGCACAAGAATTTGTATATTGCCAATAAAATTTCGAATGATAATAACGGCTTCACCTTTTGGCAATACCGTATTGCTTAAATCAATTCGGGTATCACCAATCCCCGTTTGAATATTGACATCATGCCATTCATAGATTTCTTCAGGAGTAATTTGGCGACCATAAAATAAGTTTTTAAACAAATGCTGCGGTCTGATAATTTTTGGCCCGCTCCTATTTGTTTCTGTAATCACCGGTTGAATTAATAAAGGACGATTTTTTGATTTATAAAAGTAGAAAAGTACATAGGCGATAACTGCAAAAATGAAAAATTTGAATACCATCATATCAATCGCTGTAAAAAATAAAACTAAACACCCTAAACCGAAAATTAACTTACCAATGGAACTATGAAGCCTCTTTCCACCAAAATAAAGCAAAACACCCGAGAAAATAATCGAAAAAACTAACCCCTTATTAAAAAAGGTAATTTCTACGACGAGAAGAAGTAGTCCTATTAAAATGGTCCAGCTAATATAATCTGTTTTATTATGATTATCCATAAAGGTCTCTCCTCGTTTAATGTATAAGGGGTTGACAGTTATGCCAACCCTACTAGTTTCCTAATTATGACTATATCATGTTTTTACTGAGAAATAGAATGACTTTCTTGATTTTTTATTTGTTTCTCAAGCTGAGCAATTCTACTATCTATTGTATTTCTGTGATACTGTGAATTAGCCTGATGTTCAAGTCTATCAAGGTAACGATCCATCTCTTCAAAACGCGAGTCAATTTTCCCTGTATAACTATTACCTTCTAGCATTTGATTCATACGGTGGTTAGCACGGGTCAGATTTTCACGCCCCATTAATTCCATCCGTTTAATATGCATATCTTTAAGCTTATGTTTCATTTCTTCGTACTTTTGCTCTAGTTCGTATAGGTGTGAAGTCGCTTGATCTAATGACAGTTTTAAACGACTAGCACGCTCTTCGTAATGGGTTTGCTCTTGGATAGCAAAGTTCATTAACTCAGTTTCACCAGCTTTTGCTGCAATATCGACTTGATATCTACGTTTATCAGCTAATTGGCGAGCTTCTGTAAACTCACGTGTGAATTCTTCCTTCAATAAATATTGTCGTTCTACTAATTTCCTAACCTTTTCAACCTCTTTTTCACAATCTCGTAAATACTGGTTCAAAACTGAAAGTGGATTTTTTTGTTCTTTTTCGTCTAACATTTCATGAACATCTGCTGCAATTGTGTTTTTAATTCTCGTAAATATGTTGCTCATTTTCATTCGCTCCTTTAAGATAAGTTATTTTATTTAATGTTGTTAATTAGATAATCTAGTTGCCTTCCTTAGAAGTTTCTTTTTAATTCAGCCCATTCTTTTTCGAAGTTTACAAATGGATCTTTTGTTTCTTGTTTACTTTCTACAATGATGTCTTTTTCTTCATTCCACTTTTTGTAGACGAAGTAAAGGACGATCGCTGCCATTATGCCGGCGAGTGCTGGAACATTCGAAGCTGTAATTGAAAACAAGATAAGCCCTAGAATTGCCCAACCAATTTTACTTGATGACGAGTCTGCTTTCATAAAACCTTTGAATGCGTAGTACAGAATTGCAATACTGATAGCAAACATCGCGATCGGTCCTAAGTTAGCAATTAAGATGATGGCTGCGATACCACCTAATATAAATAATCCAAATTTTTTCATGTTAACTCCTCCCTTCTTATGACTCTATCTTACCTAGATTTGAAACTTCTCATAATGAGCCTCAGGTGTATTTTTAATAAGACTTGAGGCGTAGTAGTTTCTAAGAAGTTTAAAATGTAGAGTGTAGAGTTTAGAGTTATCTTAGTAGCGCTCCGAGGATTATAAAACAGAAGCTAGCGTATAGGGATAGCGGTATGACGAGATGTTCTAAACTAGATATTAAATAACAAAAAAAACAGCCACCGATAAACAGTGACTACTCTTGTTCAACTCTGTAGAGTTTTATTACATAAAATAAAAAATGAAGCGCATTCTCCAGGAGAGAATGGCTCCATTATCATAGTGTTTTTTCAAAGATATCAATTAAGAGTTGTTTCTTATCCCAAGTGGTACTCACTTTTTTATATCCATTTCTTTCCCAAAATTGTATACCTCGCTTGTTCTCCACTTGAGCACAAAGTTTAATTCTTTCTATAGAATATTGAGTTTTTAATGTGTCCTCTAATAATTGATAGCTCTTAAAGCCAAGACCATTTTTTTGAAATCTTTTATCAATAATAAACAAACTTAACCAACAATAATGTTCATGAGGTTGGTCAAGAATATAATAGACTAAGCCTAGATAATCGTCCCCATTCTTAATAAAAGCAAATTTAGCATTATATGCCATGTTTTCAATAATCTCTTCTATAATCGCTTCACTTGTTAGTACTGTTTTCCCTTCGGCTTTTTGAAGAAAATATTGATCAGAATTTAAGATAGCTTCCTGAATAACTAGGCTTTCTTCCGATAGCGGATTATTGATTTCCTCGAAAACTAACATTCCCTTCACCCTCTTTGGATAGAGTCATTCTTAACAGACTATGCTTTTAGGTGAAAGGGTGTCACAATCCTACTTTTCTCTTAAATCGTATTCAAGTTGAATATCGCGTTGGTCACTTTCAAATAATTTTAAACAGCTCTCAGTTCAATAGGAGGACACCAGTTCTTTGGTGTCCCCCTATTTCCATTGGTGTCAGACACCGATGAAAGTTCACTTTCACCAACACGGATGTAAATATGATTGGCACGAATTTTCTAATCGAAGAAAGTGAACTTTCCTGTAGTTACTAATTACAGGGTAGACACCCGAAAAAGACAAATCCCTCAAAAAGTCTATCCTGTGTGGACATTTTTTATTTTTCTTCAACCATCTGCTTTGCAAGGGTAAATCTTGCTGTGAAGTGGCGGAGGATTTTCGGTTCGTACGTGAAGGAAACACCGTTAATTTCATTTCGCTTTTGATATAACTGAATTAACGAATCTGCAATATAGCGGATATGGTTATCCGTATACGTTCGGCGAGGAATCGTCAGCCTCAGTAGTTCTAGCTCAGACTGTCCATCTTCCTGTGTCTCAACATCACGTCCGAATAATAATGATCCAATTTCTACTCCCCTAACGCCACCTTCTATATAAAGAGCTATTGCCAATGCATGGGCTGGAAATTGCTGTTTTGGTATATGTGGTAAAAATTTAGCCGCGTCAACAAAAACGGCGTGACCCCCAATTGGTTCTTGAACAGGAACTCCACCTTCTTTTAACAAGTCTCCTAATAGGCGGACTTGACTAATACGATGATGAAGATAGTCGTATTGAACAACTTCCTTTAAACCTATTGCAAGCGCTTCCAAATCTCTCCCTGCTAAACCACCATATGTAGGAAACCCCTCCATAGGTACAATCATTGAACGACATTTCTCAAATAGTTCCTCATCTTCTTTGATAGAAAGGATACCACCAATATTAACAAGCCCATCTTTTTTGGCACTCATCGTTAAACCATCACCATAAGTAAACATTTCCTTAATGATCTCTACAATCTCTTTGTTCTCGTAACCTTCCTCACGCTGTTTAATGAAGTAGGCATTCTCTGCAAAACGTGCTGCATCGAAAAAAACAGGTATTCCATTTTCTTTACCAATTCGATAAACCTCTTTAATATTTGCCATTGAAACAGGTTGCCCACCAGCACTATTACAAGTAATCGTATTAACGATAAAAGCGATTGTTTCTTTCCCATTATTCAAAATAAACTCTTCTAACCTACTAGTGTCAAAATTGCCCTTGTACGGATGATCAATAGACGTATCATAAGCTTCTTCAATAACCAAATTCACAGGTTTTGCTTTATTCATTTCAATATGAGCTTTCGTTGTGTCAAAGTGCATATTCCCTAATACGTACTGCCCTTCGTTTTCAATTAGTAATGGAAATAGAACTTGTTCAGCACCACGGCCCTGATGTGCTGGAAGAACGTATTGATAACCCGTCAACTCTTGAACCGTTTCTTCTAAATGATAGAAATTTCGACTTCCTGCATATGACTCATCACCAAGCATCAAACCTGCCCATTGGCGATCACTCATCGCTCCGGTGCCACTATCGGTTAGTAAGTCAATGTAGACTTCCTCACTTCTTAGCGAAAACGGGTTATACCCTGCTCGTTCAATGGCTTTTTTTCGTTTTTCTTCTGAAATTAATTGAATTGGTTCCACCATCTTAATTTTGTACGGTTCTGGTAAATATGACCTCATAATTATTCCTCCTCATAACTATATCGGGGTACATCCCCCTTACTATACTATTAGTGTTAAATCACTATTTTCCTGCTTTTTTAAGCGAAAAAAAAGAGGGTGACTCAAAAACAAAGTGTCAGTCACCACAAGTGCTAGATATTCAAGTAAGAAGGCATTCTTCTATTTGTATATAGCTAGGTGAGCAGACACCCACCTTTGACCTTATTGTCTTTAGCCAACTACCGTACTCTTCGACTTCGCCCCGCCTATCTTCCCCTCTTTTTTACCACGAATATACTGAGAGATAAATAAAACAGCTAGTATTGTAACCCCTGTAAGATCAGTAATCCAATGCCCATGAATTAGAACAAGGGCAGCAACTAAGGCAGCTAATCTTTCAAACCAGAAGTACTTAACAATCAACCATTTTTGGATAAAAGATGCAAAGGCGACCATTCCAATTAAGGCAGTAAAAATGGTGACACTGACATCAACCCAGGTCGCATCTGGGTTTAACAATAAAATTGTTGGATTTGTTGCAAACGCAAAAGGCAATAATAGCGCTGCTGAATCAAACTTAAAGCCTTGGATACCAGTTCGTATTGGTTCAGCTCTGGCAATGCCAGCCGTAGCGTAAGCTGGTAAATTAATTGGTGGCGTGTCATCTGCTAAAACGCCATAATACAACACAAATAAATGAGCAGCGAGAAGCGGAACACCAAGCCCAACTAAAGCAGGGGCAATCATTGCAGCTAGAATTACATACGTTGCCGTCGTAGGCAAACCTAACCCTAAAATTAAGCAAGCAAAGACTGTCAGAATTAAAGCGAAATACAATTGCGTATTTTCAAAAACTAAAAATGCTGGTAGCACCGAAGTAATATTTCCAGAGAAGGAGATAATCATATTTGATAATTTAAGAGATAACCCAGTTAAATTAACAACTCCAATTAAAATACCAGCTGTTGCACAGGCTACGATAACGGCTAATGAGTTTCTGGCCGCTAATTCAAAACCGTGAATTAGCTGGGTTAGTCCGTAACGAACTGGTGCCGATTCTATCTTCAACTTTTTTTGACTTACAGCAAAGAGAACCGCAATGACTAAGCTAAGCACAATCAATAACGGGATTTCATCTCTCCATAAAATATCACGACTTATAAATTGGTTTACAAAAGTAATGATATATTTAAGACTAAAAGCAAATGCAATCAGTATCCCAGCATATAGTAAGCTTCTTCCGATTCGCTCTTTAAAGCGATGGGCAAAAAATGCGAGAACTAAAATTACAAGGATCGAGAAAAACGCTGAATTCGGAACAGTAAATCCTTTGATTAAAAAATAGAGCAAAACAATGATCGGTAAGATTAGGTATCCTTGTTGTACCAATGTTTTCCTTGCAGAAACGAGCTCACTTTTTTTCAGTCCACTAATATTGTTCTTAGAGGCTTCAAAATGAACCATTAATAAAATCCCTACATAACAGAGGATCGCTGGAATAAACGCACTTTTAATAATTTCTACATACGGAATATTCGTATATTCAATCATTAGAAAGGCAGCAGCACCCATAACTGGTGGCAAAAATTGTCCACTTGATGACGCGGCTACTTCAATTCCTCCTGCAACATGAGGTTTAAACCCTACTTTTTTCATTAACGGAATTGTAAAAGTACCCGTTGTAACGGCGTTGGCTGTCGAACTTCCAGAAATACTACCTAACATTCCACTTGCTAGTACAGCTGCTTTAGCCGGACCACCCTTGTAACGACCAAAGACTCTAAGTGCCAAATCGATAAACATTTTGCCTGCACCTGTAGATTCCAAAATGGCCCCAAATAAAATAAAAATAAAAACATACGTAGCCGAAACACTAATTGGTGTTCCAAAAATCCCTGCAGTCGTATACGTCATTTCATAAAAGAAGCGTTCGAAGTCAGCTCGCACATGCCTAAATGCACCTGGCATATACTCGCCTAAAAAATAATAAGCAATAAAAGTACTAGCAATTATAACTAGCGGTTTCCCTACAACTCGCCTGGTTGCTTCTAATACTAAAAGAATTAGAGCAACACCTACCGCAACATCCAATGTCGTCGGTCTGGCACTTAAGATGGATGGCGATTGCTGATTTTGAATAATATAAAAACCAACAAAAGCAACGATTAAGGCAATTAACAAGTCATACCAAGGAACAGTTCTTTGACTTAATCCTTTTTTTATTGGATACATTAAAAAAACTAATCCTAAACCCATAGTTAGGTGAAATATTAAATGTGTTCTCGTTGAAACTTGGAGACCAAAGCCAGCGGTATAAAAATGATATCCGGACAAGATTAAACTTACAGCTAAAATAATGATCGCCCATTTACCAGTAAGGAGACGGTCACTTCCTTCCAACTCTAACGCTTTGTTAACTTCTAATTTTTCTTTGCTCATTTCTTTGTTCATCTCTTCGCTCCTTTCTTTCATTTTTTACGTCCAAAAAATGAACTCAAGCCAGTTCAATTTTTTTATATAAAATTTGAGGTGAGTTCTTGTAAAAGGTGCTTCTGATAAAACGACTACATCACCCCGTAAGTGAAATGTATGCAAATGTAAATGAGAAGGTTGCATATGAAGGACATCAATTGGTTCATACAGTTCTTTAGAGATGTAGTAACCATCAGCGATCTCTACAGTTCCTTTCAACTCATAAGGTAAACCGGCCCCAAATGATCTTGTCCAGCTTTCCATAGCAAAAATTTGACCAGTTTGATCAATTTTAAATTTCTCAATGACTAACGACTTCTCAACAGAATGAATATATTCATGATGAAACCAATCTTCTGCGGAAATCTCACTTTTCCATAAAACCTTTCCCGTCTTTGCTTCTTCGATCACTAGAAATTTATGAGGACTTGAGATGTTCAAAAGTACGATGATGAAGAAGAAAAGAAAAAAAACGAAGAATAGTAGTTTTCTTTGTTTGAAAAGGACATTGCAGACACGCAATGCCCTTTCTTTTACTCGTGCTCTCTTACTTAGCTTCATCGAAATAACGCTTTGCTCCTGGGTGAAGTTCAATAGACATACCATCTAAAGCAGTCGCTAATGTAATATCTTTACCGCGGGCATGAGTTGCTTCAATGACATCTAAATTTTCAAAGATAGCCTTCGTCATTTCATAAACTTGATCTTCTGATAATGACTTGCTGACAATAATCATCGCTTGTACAGCGACTGTAGTTGCATCACTACTCGTGCCATAGACACTGCTTGGAAGATCAAAATGTGTATAGTATGGATATTTATCAGTTAATTCCTTAATTTTATCTGGATTAATACTTACAATCCTAACTTCTCTACTTGCTTTAAGTGCTTCAATGGCACCAGTTGGCGTACCGGCGGTAATAAATGCAGCATCAATGTTTCCATCTTGAATTCCACCTGCAGCATCACCAAAACTCATAAACTCAATATTTAAATCATCATATGTGATACCATGAGCATCAAGAATTTGTTTAGCGTTTGCTTCCGAACCAGAACCTTGGTCACCAACAGCAACACGCTTGCCTTTTAAATCTTCCACTGTTTGGATACCACTATCAGCAGATGTTACAATTTGGACAACTTCAGGATAAAGAGTAGCGATCCCGTAAAAATTGTTTGTCACATTTTCGAACATGTTAGTTCCTTCGTGAGCATAGAAAGCAATATCATTTTGAACTAAACCTAGTTCAGCCTTGCCATCATTGATATCGTTACTATTAACAACAGACGCACCGCTAGTAACTCCGGTTGCAGTTACACCATCAACATTCTCACTAATAATACGGGCCATCGCCCCACCTAATGGGAAATAAACTCCTTGCTCCCCACCAGTTAAGACCGTGACATCCTTCACCCACTCACCATCACCACCTGAATCTGAACTACCACACGCAGCAAGAACCGTACCGACTGCTAGCAGTAAAACCAACAATAAACTATACTTTTTCAAGCCATTACCCCCTACTATTTTGTTTTTTATACAATTTTTCCTGGAATTATCCAAGTTGTTAAATTATATGTTGCCTTTCCAAAAATATTAGTATTTTTATAGAATTGGGGTGTCAAAAATCGGGTGTCAGACACCACAAATGGACAAATTCAACAAAAAGTCTATGTCGAGTGGACAAAATTTGGTTTTGGCAAAGAAACTCAGCAAATCCGCGCACAAATTAAAATAATCGATTTCTCGGCTTGCAAATCTAACGTCCTATTAAAATAAGACCTGTCGATCGTTCAATTGTTACAACTTTCTTGAATTTACTAGAATTGGCCACTTTTTTAGGCAGTTTCGGGTAAAATGTACGTAAGATGATAAAAGGATGTGACACGATGGAACAGCAACAAATCAAAGAGGAAATTTTACGGATCGTCAGTGAGAATAAGGTCGGAACACTTTCGACAATGAAAGGTGACCAACCGTTTGCTAGGTATATGATCTTTCGTAACGAGGAATTTACACTATATACAATTTCAAGTAAAGCAACTGAAAAAGTTCAAGACATTTTAACTAATGATAAAGTGCATATTTTATTAGGTTTTGAAGGTAGTGGTGGGTACGGCAAACCGTACATTGATATGACGGCTCAAGCCACAGTTCATGATGATAAAGAACTTAAAGACCGTTTTTGGCATGAAAATTTCCGCAAATACTTAACAGGTCCAGATGACCCCAACTATATTGTCATTAGTTGTCAGCCAAAAACGATCAGACTTATTAGCCACCCCGACCTAGACGGACCAGCAACGATTAGATTTGATGAATAACTTTTTTGGACCTAGTAGGCATCAATAGTAAAGAAATTTACCTTACAAATAAAAAAGGTTATTCTCTCAATTATAGGAGAATAACCCTTTCATTCATTTAAACCAACCTTTTTCTTTAAAGCGAGTAATTGCCTCGATGCGATTACTAACATCAAGCTTATCTAGTATAGAGGAGATATAATTACGGACAGTTCCTGTTGTAATAAAAAGCTGGCCTGCAATCTCCTTTGTGCTTTTCCCCTCAGACATTAAAACGAGAACTTCACTCTCACGTTCTGTTAACGGATTTTCCTCACTATAAACCTCGTCAACTAGTTCGGATGCATAGATACGCTTTCCTTCCATAACGCTACGTATGGCGCTAGCTAATTCGTCGCTAGGACTATCTTTCAACATATAACCGTCTACACCGGCTTTTACGGCTCTTTCAAAATAACCCGATCTTGCAAAGGTTGTTAAAATGATTACCTTACAACCGAAATCTTTTAATTCCTCCGCTGCCTCTAACCCACTTTTTATTGGCATTTCAATGTCCATAATACAAATATCAGGGTCATGAAGGTAAACTAATTTGACTGCATCCTCACCATTGCTTGCTTTTCCTACAACTGACAAGTCATCCTCTAAATCTAAAAGGGCAGATAAAGCTCCTAAAAGCATTTTCTGATCCTCGGCAATGACAATTTTAATCATAATCAACCTTCCCCTCCATTTGTTTAAAGACATTTGGCACGCGAATAATTATCTTTGTTCCTTCCTCTGAGACAATTTCTAAACCACCGTTAACAAATTCAAGTCGTTCTTTCATTCCTTGGAGTCCATTGCCGGTGAAGTTTAAATGAGAATTGCCTAATCCAATTCCATTATCTATTACTTTTGCGATTAATTCTGACTCTGATTGTTCTATGGCAATCGTACACGATGACGCGTTACTGTGCTTTACTACGTTTGTGACCGCCTCTTTTATACACATACTCACTACGTTCTCAGCAATGAGCGATGTATTTGCCAATTTCAAATTTCCCTCTATGCTAAAGCTAATTCCTGCTGCTTTTAAGATTTGCTCAACTCGATAAATTTCATCTTCTAGCTTTGTTCCACGCATTTTTGTAACCATTTCTCGAACTTCTTTTAGTGCAATCCTTGCAGTAGCTTGAACATCTTTGATTTCTATACGGGCTTGGTTCGGATTTTTAATAATAAGTTTACTTGCTAAATCACTCTTTAAGCCAATTAACGAGAGCTTTTGCCCTAACGTATCATGTAAATCTCGTGATATCCGTTGTCTTTCTTCAAGCTTAACCAGTTCAGAAATCCGTTTATTTGCATCCTCTAACTGCCCCTGAAGCTTATCTTCTCTCGTCTTATTATACGTGCTTACAGGTAGCAAAATGACGGCAATTAAACTTAGCAAAACAAATGGCCACTGGGTAATTAAAACTTGGTAGTGGATCGAAATAAAACCATAGTAAATGGTTGTAAATGTACTTGCAAGTAATATCCCATATAAAATAAAGAATGTAATTCTATTCTTAAGGTTACCTATAAAAAACGCCAAAAATAGAAAAAAGTAGATATATCCAAACAATAAACTCATTGCAGTGGCAATAGCTATTTGAATACTCGTCCAAAAGTAGACAAGCCATCCTTTGGAGATGAAGGATAGCACGTAACATATAAAAAATCCGATAATCATACCAATTCCAAAAGCTACTTGGGACGTTGATGAAGATTGAAAAATAAAGTAAAAAGGAAGGATGTAAAAAACAATCCAGACATAAGGACTAAGACCGGTACTCTTACGAAATCTTTCTTTTAAATTCTTCATCTCTTCCCTACCTTCTCTCTCAAAATACAAAATAGTAAGAAAAACAAAGTTCCCGCAATAAATTTAACGGTAACCATGTTTCCCTTACCAAATCATTCCTTTTATTTTAGCATAACGTTTTGCTTATTTTCTTGCAAGTTGGACCTTCTGTTTTTCTCCTTGACCCTCAAGAAAGTTCTTAACGGTTTCACGATTGTTTGCATAATTCTTTAGATCTTTAAAGCTGATGAATTTCTTACCTTTTTCATCCCAAAGGCGATAATTCAATGACTTAAAGCTTGTAGATAGCGTAATCGTTGTTGCTTTTTGAAGATCAACCGTTTCATTATGCACTTTTTCCAAATTATAGTTCGGCACTCTTGGACTAAGGTGATGAACGTGATGGAAACCAATATTACCAGTAATCCATTGAAGAACCTTTGGTAACTTATAATATGAGCTACCTTCTACAGCCGCTTGAATGTAACTCCACTCTTCTTCATTCTCAAAATATGAGTCTTCGAACTGATGTTGTACGTAAAACAACCAAATCCCTAGTAATCCAGCTACGAAAAAAATCGGTCCTTGGATCATTACAAATGCTTGCCAACCAATTAACCATGAAAGGAACGCATAAAGACCAATAATTGACACGTTTGTTACGTACGTATTGATTTTTTCCTTTGGTCTTGCGTCTTTACGATTAAAACGATATTCAATTAGAAAGACCGCAACCGGTCCTACAATTAGCATAATGAATGGATTACGATAAACACGATATGCAATGCGACGCCAAACAGGCGAAGCCGTATACTCTTCTACAGTTAGTAACCACATATCACCAGTACCACGTTTATCAAGGTTTCCACTTGTTGCGTGGTGAACAGTATGAGTATGCTTCCATTGTTGATATGGAACTAACGTTAATACACCTGTAATTGTACCTAAGATATCATTAGCTTTGCGACTCTTAAAAAACGATTGATGACAGCAGTCATGAAATAAGATAAATGTTCGCACCATGAAACCGGCTGCCATAATTAAAATTGGAAGTGTTAGCAAGTAAGATACTGAAAGACTTAAATATGCCACGTACCATAACAGTAGTAAAGGTCCTAACGTATTTATAATTTGGATGATACTCGCCTTCGTATCAATCTTTTCAAAAGGCGCTACATCTTTTTTTAGTTTTGAAATTTTAGATGCACTCATTGATAAACTCCTCCTTAGTAATTCCTTGTGGACTTCTGTGTCCTTTAATAACATTTTCACTATACTTATTATAGAAAATAGCAGCCAATTCTATAAGGCATAAACGTCAGTTTATTGGGATGACATTTGTCATATAGGACACACCTCTATTAGAAAAATCGCTTACCTCCAATCTATTACATTGATGGTATTTATTAGTAATAAAATATATTTTTATGTATAGATAAGGAATTAGCAGAGTTCAAAAATAAAAGATGAATTCATTTCAAAACGTGCACAATTTGCCGTTATCGCTTCTCGCCTCCTTGCATTACAAGCACAAGAGATTTTAGCTCAATAAAAAAAGAAGTGTGTCTCTTTATAGAAGAGACACACTTCTTTTCAGGCTGTTGAGAAAGTCTCAACAGCCTGTTTTCATGATTAAACTATGTAAATTTTTCCAGTAGCCGAGCGTTGCTTGGCTCTTCACAAACAAAAGGTGGCGTTTAGGAGATAACAAGAGCCGTGAGACAATTTATATTGTCTCACGGCTCTCTCTTTTTATTTTATAAAACGGTCTAAAATCAATAATTATAACTGACTATTCAGATAAGTGTAGTATAATATTTGTATAGACTAATTTGAGGTGATATTCATGCTAAAGCCTAGAAAAGAAAAACAAATTGAGTTTGAAATGGTAACCATTGATCAGCTAGTCCCTGAAGATCATGAACTAAGAATTATTGATAAATACATAGATTTCTCTTTTATCTACGATAAAGTAAAGGGTTACTATTGTGCAGATAATGGACGACCACCAATTGATCCTGTCATGCTATTTAAGATGATGTTTATTGGTTATTTATACGGAATTCGGTCGGAACGCAGATTAGAAAAAGAAATTCAAACCAATATGGCTTACCGATGGTTCCTTGGCCTTGGAATAACAGAACGTGTTCCTCATCATTCTACGATTAGTTTTAATCGACATAAACGGTTTGATGGGACCAGTGCTTTTCAGGATATCTTTGATGAAGTAGTAGAATTGGCGATGAAACATCGAATGGTTGGTGGCCGGGTTTTATTTACTGATTCCACACATTTAAAAGCGAACGCAAATAAAAAAAAGTTTGTGAAAAAAACTGTTCAATCCCCTACTAGAACTTATATAAAAGAGCTAGATGCAGCTATTGAAGAAAGCCGTCGTGAGCATGGAAAAAAGCCTTTAAAAGCTAGGGAGGAAGTGAGTGAAGAAAAAGAAATAAAAGAAAGTACAACAGACCCTGAGAGCGGGTATATGTACCGAGAGGGGAAACCTGAGGGATTTTTTTACCTTGATCACCGTACAACCGATATGAAATTTAACATCATCACGGATGTTCATGTAACTCCAGGAAATGTCCACGATTCACAACCTTATATTGAAAGATTAGAACGTCAAATTGAGCGATTTGGTTTTAAAGTTGAAGCAGCTGCCACTGATTCTGGTTACTATACAGCATGGATTTGTAAGAAACTCGAAGAGATGAAAATTATGGGTGTCATTGGTTATCGTCGTTTTCATCCAACACGAGGGCTATTTCCTAAGTGGAAATTCAAATTTGATAAAGAAACTGATACTTACGCATGTCCAAATAACCAAAATTTATATTACAAGACTACCTCAAGAGAAGGGTATCAAGAATACCATTCCGATCCAAAGCAATGTAAGGACTGTCCGCTACTCTCGGAATGTACAAGGAGCCGAAATCAGAAAAAGGTAGTGACTAGACATGTTTGGGAAGAAAGTAAAGAACTGATTAGAAAAAACCGTCTTTCTGATACAGGAAAGATGCTTTATAAAAAAAGAAAAGAAACAGTTGAGCGAAGCTTTGCGGATTCAAAAGAACTCCACGGGCTTCGCTACTGCCGGTTACGAGGCAGAGAACATGTTCAAGAGCAAGCGCTAATGACAGCAGCTGCTCAGAACATCAAAAAGATCGCAAACCACCTAGCCAAGATGGCATAGGTGGTTTGCGAACTGCTTTTTTTCTGTTTTTATAAAACCAACTATACAAAAATAAAGAAACCCAATGTAAAAATGAATTTTACATTGGGTTTCTCGACACTCTGAAAAGAAGTGTGTCTCTTTATAGAAGAGACACACTTCTTTTATTCTTCAGTAATCTAATCGATAGATTAAAAACCTCTCGTTAGGATTTTTCTCATATGCGCCTGGCAAAGTAACTTCCTTTCTTAACCTAAAAGAAGAGTAGTTTTCTAAATAAAAGATATAGTCTTCTGATGGATAATAAAGAATGATCTCTACTTCCCGTGCTGATGTCTCTACTGAAACTAAAATGTTCTTAACGACATTCATAAACACTTGAACAGAAAACGGATTGAAAAAATAAAAGTGGTTATCTAAAGGATCAATTTCATATTCTTCTGCTAAGCTACAGTGAAAATGGATTTTCTCAATGCTTTTATTCGTTTTCTTCAAATAACTATCCAGATTAGCGACTGCCTCTTGGTAAAAAGTGTCGTTCATCTCTACCCCTACGACAGTAGCACTGCATAGATAATTAACATAGAAATTTAATCGACCTTTACCACAGCCAAAGTCAACAACACGATCACTGCTCTTCAATTCATAATTAACAAACAATACTTCTAGGGCACTATATGGCGTTGCCTCATAACGATGATAATGGAAAGACGGATGGTTTCCCTTTTGATCTCCTCCCGTCTTTATACTGAGTCGTTCATCATAATCCGGTTCTTTCATTCGTTCACTCCTAATCAAGCAAGAGTATTTTACCTAATAATAACATATTACTCTTGATCAATAGGAGTATAACAAGGTTTAGTATTAGGCATGTTTTTGAAGATTAATACACTGCTGACGATAAGCATCTGACTCGTAATTCATGCCCAGTTCACGGTAAACTTTCGCTAACCATTGGAGAGGTTTTGGATTACTACCGTCAAGTTCCATCTCCCAACTGAAACATTCAATCGCTTTATCAAACTGTTTAAATTCATAGTATAGCTCTCCGAGAATTTGCATTTCATCTAAATCTTCACTAAGTTTTTGCATTAAATCGATCTTTTCAAAAAGCACAAGAGTATTTTTGTTTTTCTTAAAAGGCATTAGCCCTGTTTTGATATCGGCCAATTCTTTAGTCTTAAATAAAGTAATAATGTATTTAGTAAGTAACTTTTCAGCCTTTTCTGGGAACATGGCTATCACTGGGCTCAACAATGTATAGAACGTTTTTTCATCTATAGCTTGAGCAGCTAAATCTGAATTGCTCAAAATCTCTCCCATTGTAAGAACTTGATTGTTGCTAAGCTTAAATTCATTATTTTTCATTAAGTTAAAAATTTTATCGATTTCTCTCGTTTCTATATATTTATTGAATAGATCTTCTTGTAAAGGTAGGAAGGTGGGAATTTTAGTGGCTAGTTCAGCTAAAATAATATCAATTTCAGTTTTATTAAAATGCTTTTCAAGTAGTGTTTTCAAAGGGAGATAGTAGTCGTTTAAAGGGGTTTTCGTTAATTTATAACAATACAAAGCAATCAAATCCATCCAGCGGTTTTCTTTCTCCATACTAGAAACTAATTGCTGAAAACATCGATTTTCATCTTTTTTTCCATACAGTGTTTTTTCGGCAAAAATAATGTCTTTTGTAAATAGTGCTTCCGATTTCTCATTGTATTGAACAGACAATTTACTAAAGCTTCGATCACTAGCAAGATTTTTCACCCAACTATTTTTTGGAGCGAAGTCCATTAAAATACGGACAATTTGATAACCTAGTAACATCTGTCCATTACGACGGAATTCATAAAATGTAGTTTGAATTTCAGTAAACAATTGCTTTTTTGGAATAAACGATTCAAAGAAGGTTAGAATGAATGTTTTTTCTTGGGGAGTATATTGCTTTTCTAGTTTTTTTAGAAGTGGTTTTAGACTGGTCATTTGGAAAGGTTGCTTGGCGGAAAGTAATGCATAAATTAACGGATGGTCGTTGTCAAACACCATGCCTTTTTTAAAAGCATACTCAATATATGATTTACGGCGGAGTTTCGTTGGTTTGAATGCAGTCAGGAAATTGTACTTATAAAAAAACAGATAATAAACCTCGTTTGTTTCACTAAACGCCTCAATGATTTGCCCTCTCAAATAGAAGGAGACCCGCTTTGCTCTTAGTGGAATTGGCTTTTTATGATCAAATAGTAAGATTTGGTCTTCATTCATATCATATACCCCCTGTCTTTGAATATAAGTATACCATATTTTTAAAAGAAACTCTTCCACTGTAGTTGATTGCTTAATCAGCCTTTCACCCGTTCTTTTTTTAGTTCATCCGTCATACCTTGATAAAAATTGATTTTTTACGATAAACCTAAGGAGTGTGGGCTTCATGAATACACAAGATAGGGACAATCAATTAACAGTTCAGGAGAAAAAAATGTATTTGACTGGTGCTTTTATATTTATAGTAGGTTTTACATGCACAATTTTTTTTGGAGATTTCTTCTCACCACTCAAACTGTTACAACTCCGTTTATCAATTGTTGGTACGGGCCTCCTCTATAATCTAGCAGTTTACATTTATCACGACCGAACTCAAAAGCAGCTTCAAGAAAAACGAGGCCAAATAGAACATGGTATTATCATTTTATTTAATGGTAAAGAGCTAGAAGAAAAGAAACACTAGCTCTTTACTTTTTTGTAACTAAGCCTTTCACAGTTTGTTCACCATTTCACAATACAATGTTCACAAGTAGGACGGTCGCAACTATCCCTTTGATTATATACTATTAGTGAAGATAGTTAGTGATCACTAAACCACCCGATCGAGAAAGCAATCGATCAACCACATGAAGTACGACTAGACCGATCATTCACTATCAATCAAATACGATGAGGAGATGATCCATTATGGTCATGAATTTCTTAAGAAACAATCAAATTGCAGCAGGTTTATTAGCAGTATTACGTGTATATTTAGGTTGGAGCTGGCTGAAGGCTGGTTGGGGCAAAGTAACAGGTGACCCTTTCAATGCTGGAGGTTACTTGAATGGGGCAGTTAATAACCCAGTCGTAAGTAACGGGGAAGTGGTTTATCCAACTTATCTAGCATTCTTAGAAAAATTTGCCATTCCAAATGCAGAAATATTTAGTTTTATGGTTGCATGGGGGGAAGTGCTTGTAGGTCTTGGACTAATTCTTGGTGTTTTAACAACTTATGCAGCATTCTTCGGTGTCGTCATGAACTTTGCGTTTATGTTTGCTGGAACTGTATCATCAAATCCTTGGATGATTTTACTATCAATCTTTATCTTAGTAGCCGGTTACAATGCAGGGCGCTTCGGTGGTGACCGTTGGGTAATGCCTTATTTAAAAAATCTAATTTTTAAAAATAAATCTAATAAAAATATTTCAGTTTAATACTATGAAAAAGCACGGTTGCCCGTGCTTTTCGTGTGAAAAGTCACAGAGTATTCTCCTAAAATACACTATTATTACTTTAAGTTAATTAGGAGGAAAAATCATGGTTGAAAATCAAGATGCACTAACATCGACAGACGACAAAATTTTATCGGCAGCCATTACCTTAATGGAGAAAAAAGGGTATAAAGCTGCAACAATGAAAGATATTGCTGAATTTGCTGGCTTTAGCGACATGACTTTATTTCGTCGTTTTGGGAGCAAAAAAGCAATACTAGATGCTGCAGTAGAAAGATACTCTTACACTGTTTCGATGAAGAAAATATTTGAAGAAGAAATCGTCTATGATATTGAACATGATTTAGCGTTAATTGCCAAAACCTATCAAAAATATATGAAGAAAAACCAAAAAATTGTCATGCTTGCTTTTCAAGAACGTCATAATCATCCAGAAATTGCTCATAAAACTGCGGAAAACCCTAAACAATTAAAAGAAAACTTAATGATATATTTAAATAAGATGGTTCAAAAAGGTAAGATTAAAAGTAGTAATATTGAAGCTGTCGCCATGTCTTTTTTATGGATGAACCTCGGATTTTTTATGGCGCAATTCGTAGCAGGAGATCAAGTTTCTCCAATTGGAGAAGACGAGTTTATTAAAAGCAGTTGTACACTCTTTAAATCGGGAATTAATTGACCACCCACTTTTCAATACAAAAATACAAGAAACAGCGGATATGCCATGCAGATCCGCTGTTTTTATATATGATGCAACCATAAGGCAATGAAGACCCCTATTGACGTGACAAATCCAACAGTTGGTCCACCCTCTTTATAAGCCTCAGGCATCATCGTTGATGCAACCATGGCGATAATTGCCCCACCAGCAAAACAACTGACAATTGCTTTAATACTATCTGATGCATCATCTAACAAAGTCGCTCCCGCCAATGCACTTAATGCTGAGAAAAAGACAACCAATGCCCACATAATTAAAATTTTCTTTTTTGAAAAACCACTTTTTCGTAAACCAACAGTGCTTGAAAGACCTTCAGGAATATTACTGATAAAAACAGATACAACTAGAGCTAGACTAACTGTTCCTCCACCAATTAAACTCATTCCGATCATCGCAGTTTCAGGAATTGTATCCATTACACTTCCAATAAAAATCCCCATACCCGAATTTTCCCTATCTTCTTCCTCATTACGGTCAGTCCCTTTTCGTTGTTGGCCCCCTTTGTGTGAAATTAAATAGTCTAAAATCGTGAAAGTTAATGCACCACCTAAAAAACCAATGGCTACTTCCTTAAAACCACTAATTTCCAATGACCCTTCTAATAACTCATAAGTTGTTGCACCAATTAAGGCACCGGTTCCTAGTGCCATAATATAACCAATGATCCTTTTTGGTATGGAAATCTTTAGAGCTACTATTGCTCCAAACATCGTAGCTGAAGCAGCAAACGTCCCCCAAAAAAGGGCATTCCACATACGGAAACGCCTCCTAACAAAATCTGATAGTACTTTTCAACTTATACCAAAGAAAAGTGTTCATTCGATACGTATAAACAACGAATACGGACGAAATTCAGGCTAAATACAATTCTTGATCTCATACTTATCATTTAATAACTTCTTATAAAATATACTAATTCCACGGCCATAAAAAAGAGCGTAAATCATTAACATCATGAATTACGCCCTTCATACTATAAATTAAATTCGCAAACGCTTACAAACGAGGATGTCCTAAATTGTTTATTTTATTTAAATCCTTCTCCATTACAAAAAGTTGCAGACCCGCGCCTTCTATCGATAAAGGATGTTCAACTCTTACTACTTTACAGCGGATATCTTGATTTTTTAAGTGTTGATAGTGTTCATATATTTCTTTTTCATCGATATGCTTCTTTCCCTCAAGGACGATTTCCCATTTGTCATTAATTAAGATCATAAAAACGATTAGCGCAATAATTGGTCCGATAATAAAAGAAAGAGTCATCATATAGCCTCCTAAAAGTATTTAACAGTACATTTATTATACTAAAAGTTCATAAAATTGTTAATATTTAATGTTGACTTTTCGATATTTTTAGATCGCTTCCCAACCATCTACTTTTTTTCAAAATACGTTGGCTTTTGTAGCGTTTGTTAGTTATGAAACAGAAACGATATTCATACTATCATAATGGATTAGCTGTAAATTTTAATGGAGGTGTAATCCTTTATGAAGACGATTGAATATAGTGTTGTCATTAACAAGCCTATAACAGAAGTTTTTCGTTACCTTGAAGATTTAAATAATCGCCCGAATTGGGAACCAGGGGTAGTTAGCGTAGAGATACTTAACGGTAAATATGAAGAACCTGGTTCGACTATTCAAATAACGAACCAAGCTTTAGGAAAAAAAATGGAGACAATCGCCGAGGTAATTGAGTACAAGGAAAATGAACACGTCATATGTCGCGCCCAAAAACCTTTTTTTCACGAGGTCAGCAATCTTTACGAAGACCTAAACGGGCAAACCAAGTTCACTCGTAAGGCAACAGCAGATTTTGACCGACAAGGTGGAGTAACGAAACTAGCTTCCTCCTTAATTGTAAAAAAATTAGAAAAGTCGTTTCAGAAAACTGTCCTAACGGCTAAAGAAGTACTTGAAAAAAATTAGCTTAAATCGTAAAACAGTACTAGTAATACCCCTGGAACAAATAAATTTTTCATTTAAGAGGAGCACGGTGAACTCAGCACCGTGCTCCATTTATGCTCTGTTTTTAAAATTAATCAAACGTTTGATTAAAGCCTATCACGGGGAAACTCAATAGGCTTTATTTAAATTAACTACTCATCGATTTTATTGTAAACTACCGGAGTTTTAAACTGCCAATCCTTCCACGTTTTATCAACGGTTACTAGCTCAGTCATAAAATGACTTACATTAATTCTGCTCGTTTTACCCGCATTGAATATTGGGCTTCTTGTAGGTAATTCGCATATTTCATAAGAACTAACTTCATCATGGTTAACTAACGTATCAGGTCGTACTAATACCCATTCTATCGTCTCGTCCTTTTCACCAATTTCGGTAATCAGATAGTTTGCAGCCTTGAGGTTATCTCGGTGGGGAGGGAGCAAGAGCTTCAGGAAGGAATCGATGATTTTCTCTCCGATAGATTTTGTCTCACCAGATAAAATATTCGTATAACCTGTTGTACTCATAAGAATCAGCTTTATTTTTTCGTCAGCCTTGTTTTTGGCAAGCTCACTTACTCTTTTTATTGTATCAAACACTAAATAACGAGGTTTACCAAACATACCTTTTGGGGTAACATTGTGACCAAGACAAGAGATAATGACATTGCATTCACGTAGAAGGTGTTTCATCTCATAATCATCTAATTCGTTGATATTTCCCTTTAAGATTTCCACCAATGGATTTTCTTCGACATCTTTAGGAAGAACTGCAGTTTTTCTAATGAGAACCCGGGTATTGATTTGCTTTTTGATTAATTGCCTGACAACTTGTTTACCGGTAGCTCCGCTAGCCCCAAGAACTAGTACTCTCATATTCTACTTCCTTTCTCATTTTGATTTTTTTCAATAGGATTGAAACCTCTAACCAGCAGATAGAATGCTAAAATTAATTCGCATAAAGCTAATGGAGCATTGAAAATAAAGTAGGCTAGGCTTACTATTTTTATGATGTTAAACATCAACAATAACGTAGCAAGGAGAGTAAATGTAGAACCAATAATACCCCATATCGATAACCATCTTGGGATAAGTCTAATTTTATATAGGCAATAATAGAGTATTAAGCCACCAATACTCCATGGCAATATCATTCCTATATGATTTAGAATATCTCTGCCTTGTCTAAGCAATTCAGCAGTTATTTCAAAATGCGATAAGTCGGCTTGGCCGACCGCAATATAACTCTGACTCAGCCACAATAAAAGAAGAAAAGGGACTATAGCAACAAAGAGAAATCCCGCTCCAATAATCCTTAAGCCGAAATAGCCCAACGCTAGATTTTTGTTGTATTTTTTAATTATTGGATATAATATCACTGCTATGCTTACATATACTACTGCCATTGCTGCTTGGGAAAAGGTTGCTATCATAACTTGTATTTCGATCTCTGCTAATTTCACAAGGTAATCAGGATATTCTAACGCTGGAACTGAACTTAATATTCCAAATACAAAACTGAATAGTAACAGTAGTCCAAGAACGGTAGCAGTTCTTCTGTTTGATTTCATGATTATTCGCTCCTCTAAAACAAGTAAATCGACTTCCTTGTTTACTAATATATAAAGCCACGTCACTAATTATTAGATACTTAAGTACTAATATAGGTATTTTTCAAGAACACCTATTACAAATGAAATAAAAATTACTTCTAGGGAATTAAAAAAGGGCCCTCAGATAATTGAGGCACCCATATTAAAACAACATATATTTTATAATAGTCCCAACTCACGAGCTCTCTTAACAGCTTCTGTCCTTCTTTTCACTTCAAGTTTTCCGAATATATTTTGATTATACCCCTTCACAGTACTTAATGCTAAAAACAACTTTTTACCAATTTCTTGATTAGAGAGTCCTTCAGCAATTAACCTTAATACATCTAGTTCACGTTCACTTAACGGTTCCATTAATTCATGAATTACCTTAGAAGAAGCTTCTATTGCCGAACGTAAACGCAATACAAAATCTGGACTTGATTCATATACCAATGGTTCAGATAATAATCTGTAAATTGGTAGCCCTTCATCCACAAAAACCTGAAAATACCCTTCACGCTCTGCTAAAAGGATTGCTTTTTTAAGAGATTTCCTCGCTAACACTAAATCATTATTAACCTCATGAGCTAAAGCCTCTAAGATAAGAATTTCCACTATACTTCCTATTCTATTACCTTTGTTAGCTTCTATTAATAAAGTGTCTAGAAGTTTTACAGCTTTACTTAGTGATTTTCTATGTCCATATTTTCTAAAGGATGCGATTTTAATTCTTACCAAGGTGATAAGCATAAACTCTTGAAGATAGCACGGATCTCCTTCTATAGCTTGATTATGCTCTCTTATGCATTCCTTTGCTTCATATATTTTCCCCTGTTTTATTAACCGTATTGTCAAAACTTTATATAGAAATAGGCTATTAAATCCTAGTTTAAAGGGCTTTATAAGCAAAAAACTTGCCACCCCCTGAATTTTGTAGATAATTGAGGTTACCACACACCCAACATCCCAAAAGAAAGGAAAGTGACAAGTTGTTACCTCAAATTATAACCTATTTACTTACTTTTATAAACTACCAAGAACAAGTAATTCGAACGCTCCTTACCCTTTTAATCGGGAAGAGCATGTTTGATAAACCGACTGAGGCTCCAGTTAATAAACCTTATCGCAAGCTTCAAGTTGATGATCTACCGATCATTGAAGTTCCAAAAAAACTAGATTTTCAAGTTTTATTAACCGAGCATCTTGAGTCTAAAGGTAAACCTCTCAAACCAGTACAAAGACGGTCGAATTCAACACCCGTTCCTTCATCAATGAAATGTCCTACGTGTGGTGCTCCAGCTGAGTATTTATATGCGAACAATGGAGCGAAAGGACAATATCAATGTAAGGTGTGTTCGTGCCTTTTCAGTGAGAAAAATCGTTATCTCAAGGAAGCAATCCTGAAATGCCCTCACTGTTCAAAAACACTCGAAAAAGTGAAAGAAAGAAAAGACTTCCATGTGTACAAGTGTAAAAACGACGCTTGTTCTTATTACCAACAGAAACGTAATGCGATGACTCAAAAAGAGAAAAATCGGTTCAAAGAAGATCCTCAAGCCTTTAAACTTCGCTATATTTACCGCCAGTTTCACATTGATTTTCAACCATTAGCGAAGCATTCACCAAAGAGACCGAGAGTTGATCTATCAAGAATTTATGTGTCTCCACATACGCTTGGACTGATTTTGACTTATCACGTCAATTATGGACTTTCAGCCCGTAAAACAGCAGCGTTGATGAAAGATGTACACGGTGTTTCAATTTCTCATCAAAGCATTTTAAACTACGAAAACAGTGTGGCATTGTGGTTGAAACCGTATATTGATCACTATCCTTACGAACTCTCAGATCAATTTTGTGGTGACGAAACATACATCCGCGTAAATGGCCGTTGGCATTACCTGTTTTTCTTTTTTGATGCCGTGAAGAAAGTCATTCTCTCTTATCCTGTGTCACCTAATCGAGATACAGCTACAGCTATTAAAGCGATAGACGAAGTGTTGTTAAAGCTTAGGAAAATCCCAGAAAACCTAACTTTCGTTGTCGATGGCAATCCCATTTACTTATTAGCACAACACTTTTATGCCCAGCACCAAATCCCGTTTGAGGTCATTCAGGTAATTGGCTTAACGAACGAAGACGAGGTGTCAAAAGAATATCGACCTCTCAAACAAATTATCGAGCGGCTAAATCGTACCTTTAAAGGAAACTATCGATCCACTCATGGTTTCGGTTCAGAACATGGTTCTGTTTCTTTTGTGACCTTGTTCGTTGCTTACTTTAACTTTTTAAGACCACATTCAGCTTTGGAAGGAAAAGTACCAGTAACAATTCCTGAGTTAGAGAAGCTTCCAAACATGCCTGCTAGATGGACAACTCTTATTGGTCTTGCCCAGGATTGGATAAGTAAGCAAACTGCCTAACTTTTGTTTAGCTGAGCCCTTCCTAGCCATCGGCGGAGCGCACTCTTGACAAACCGAACTTGCCAATGGTTTAAAATGGAAGTACCAAGGGCTTATTTAGCTATGCCTTCTTTTGTCCTCTTCGCCCTTGTTAAACCTCTCGCTAAACCATTGGCGTGTTTGTCAAGAGCGATGGCGGGAGCTACCACCAGATTAATTGGTAGAAAGTGTCATCAGCCTTTAGTTTTCATAGAACTTTTGACACTACCTTATTAACGTCCTAGCCTTTAATGCATAAAGTGGCTGTATAACAGGCAAAGGACTCTTTATATAATGTTTTCCAGCTTCGTTAAAGTAATCAATGGCTCTGTCCAAATCACCATTGCTATCCATTAACTTTGCTTGTTGAATATACCAATGGTATCGCCAATCTAGTAAGGATCTTTTCTCACCCTCCTCTAAGCTCTGTTGAAGATACCTCTCAGATTCATGAAAATCACCCATTATTAACTTTAATTTACTCAGACCTAAGTAATGACTTGCCGTTGCAATCTTAACCGTTCCCTCTCCCTTAATGGAAGACCGTAATCCTTTCTCATATAGCCTCATTGCCTCATAAAGCTTACCTTCTTCCATTTTAATTTCTGCTAAAAGAACTTCCAACGTCAAATCAGACACAGAACTATTGGATATAGTAGTATACGCTTCCTCCAATTCACCCTTTGCCCATTTTGCTAAACCTAGCAATATCTGAACAATTCCTTTCCTATTATTATCTATTTTAGGAATGTGACCCATTGCAACTTTTGCATATTTTAATGTAGAATCCATATCACCCTGAACTATGGCATAGTATGCCCGTGCAGTAGCAATTGTAGCGGGCAGAAGTCTATATTCATCATGGTCTACAACAACAATATCCAGAAGATCTCCTTCATTAGCAGAAATTCTATCCATACAACTTTCTGCATCTTGAAGTCTATCCTCGAACTCCTCAATTTCTCCTGTATCAAGGAGTGCCCAGGCATAACCCACACTAAGGACTGGTCTATTATAGATCATTTCATTAGGAAGCATTTTCACCCACTTAAGCCAGGTGGCTGCCTGTAGGCTTTTGTCCATACTTGACCATGATAACTCGATTAAGGCAGCAGCTCTTTCATAATCGTTTGCAGCCAGTGCATGATGAATAGCTTCACTTGTCAGTCCATTACTTTCAAACCAGCAGCTGGCACGAATATGTAATACAGCAACACTCTCACCTTCCTTAAGATTATTTTCAGAGTACTCCTTTAATAGCCTTTGTCTTAGCAAATCAGCGAATAGATGGTGATAGCGATACCACTCCTGTTCACCATCCAAAGGAATAATAAATAAATTAGACTTTTGAAGATACTCTAGATATTCTTGTCCAGAAATACTAGAGTCAAGGATTATCGCATCACACAGGGAATCACATAAACGTTCGAGTATTGAGGTTTGTAATAAAAAAGACTGTATCTTCGGACCTAGTTGTTTTAGAACCTCTTCTAACAGATAATCAGCTATAAAATTATGGTTACCGGTAAAGGATTTAATAAAACCTTCCGTATCGCTCCTACCTTTCATTGAAATAGCGGCCAATTGCAACCCAGCAATCCACCCTTCGGTACGAGCCCCCAATGTAGAAATATCCTTATCAGCAATGTTTAGACTCATTACTTCATTAAGGAACTCTGCGGCTTCTGAATAAGTAAAACGTAAATCCTTGGCACGTATTTCTATTAATTGATTTTTAGCTCTCAAACTTGCTAAGGGAAAAGTGGGATCTTCTCGGGTAGTCATAACTAAATGCATAGTGACTGGCATATGATTGAGTATATAAATAAGCGACTGATTCACCAAGCTATTTTCGATAACATGATAATCATCAAATATAAGCATGAAACTCTTTTGTATAGTTGCTATTTCATTGATTAATAAAGTTAAAACTGATTCTATTCCTAATGTTTTCAGATTCTGAAGCACTTCTGAACACTCTTCCCAGAGGTCCCCCTTAACAGTTCTTAATGCTGCAACTAAATAAATTATAAATTGTGTTATCTCATTGTCTTTTTTATCTAAAGATAACCATGCAACAGATACTCTACTATTGGTGATCCATTCTGTTACAAGAGTTGTTTTACCAAAACCAGCAGGTGCAGATATGAGAGTCATTTTTCTGTTTAATCCCTCATCCATCAATTCTAACAGCCTGGAACGTAGTACAAGCTTTGTTGGATTGTGTGGCATATTAAGCTTAGTATTTAGAATTGGAGTAGACATTCCCTTTCCCCCTTTCATGGCTATATTAATAGCTACATATTCATTTATACTTGATGAACCGTTTCTGTATACTTGCAGATACATTTTGAGAAAAATACCGATGAATATTAGTTAATAGGAAACAGTAAAACAGTATTCTTTATTCTCGATTAACTATCCTGCATAATTTAATTCCATACTTTTTAGCGGAATCCCTTTATTACTCCTCCTTAAATAAAACTCCCTCAAACAATAAGCCCGAGGGAATATACAATACACTTCAATATTCTTTAATTAAATCCTCAACTTTCGCACCAATAAAGTAGGTGATCCACGTTGATTGTTAAAGGCCTGCGGCCTTTTCATTATGTTACTTGACAATGTTAATGAAAAATGAAAAACACCTCGTTCTTTTGGTATAGTGTAATTGACTAGAAAACACTACCATACAGAAGAGGTGCTCCCTATATGATAGACCAAAATAGCCAATACAATCAACTGCCAAATGAACTTGATTCTGTTTTTTCTGAGCTGGAAATGTCTAAACATCTACGCAAGGCTGGAATTAAAAAGTCCTTTGGTTTCAGCTGTTCTTACTTATTTCAACTCATTTTTTGTTTGATATTTCAACATAAAAATTGGTACACCCTTCTTGATTCAAAGAAGGCAGATAAGTTTCCTGCCAAGGATTCTGTCTATCGTTTTTTAAATCAATCAACATTTAATTGGCGCCGTTTCTTACTGCTATTAAGCACCTTTACAATTAAGAAAGTGAGTCGCCTTACTGACAAAAGTCGTCCAAAAGTGTTCGTTTTTGATGATTCTGCTTATGATCGAAATCGTAGTAAAAAGGTTGAATTACTTGCACGTTGTTTTGACCATGCCTCTCTTAAAATGCGTTTCTATAAGGGGTTCCGTATGTTGACTATGGGGTGGTCTGACGGGCATACATTTATGCCGATTGACTTTTCCTTGGTCAGTTCCAAAACGTCACAAATCAATGGAATCTCCGAACATATAGACAAACGCACATGCGGTTATAAACGTCGGGAAAATGCCCTACAAACTTTGCCTGAACAAATCCCAGACATGATCAGACGTGCGTTAGATAGTGGAATAGAAGCCAGTTATGTCCTCATGGATTCTTGGTTTACTTTGCCACCACTTGTCAAAAACATTGTTGATCAAGGATTAGACGTGATTGGCATGGTCAAAGAAACAAAACAGCGTTACAACGTAAGCGGAGAAATGGTTTCATTAAAACAGCTTTACCGCCTAGCTGGACCCGTTCAATCAAGGAAAGGAATACTTCGTTCCATTCATACAACTATGGCTAATGGAACACCAATTAAAGTTGTATTTATTCGAAATAGAAACAAGAAAAGCGAATGGCTAGCCATCCTCAGCACCGATCGCACTCTTTCCGAACAAGAAATCGTTCGAATCTATGGAATGCGTTGGGATATTGAGGTTTTCTTTAAGACGGCCAAATCACTCTTAAAACTTGAAAAAGAGTTTCAAAGCCGTTCATATGATGCGCTTATAAGCCATACAACTATTGTCTTTGCTCGTTTTATCGTGCTATCTTGGCAAAACCGCTGTAACACCGACCAACGTACGATTGGAGGTCTTTTTTACGAGCTATGTGACGAAGTCAATGAACTTGATTGGGCTGTTGCTTTACAGCAGCTAATCGAGCTTCTTCAAGATGCGCTTGAACAAACAAATAAGAAAATCAAAAAGTTAATACAAAGTCAACTGGAGCAGTGGATCTCAGGCCTACCTAATTATATCAAGGCTTATTTGCCGATTTCACTCTGCGAAAGTTGAGTTAAATCAAAAAACATTTATACCAAGTTATTTTAACTTCACAGTTCGTTTTCACTTGTAGGGGATTTCAAAATTCCAAGATTTTAACATTGAAGGTAAGGTTTTTATTTTCTTCAAAAAAAAGCTATAATAGATAGATCGATACAAATCAACATAGGAACTCTTATTCATAAAGAAGGTGTGAGAAACATGTACTTAAGACGATCTCTCCCTAACATACTAACGTTAGGTAATATTTACTGCGGCTTTTTATCGATTGGCTATGCTGCATCCGGACAATTTCGCAATGCCGCTATTTTAATTATTATCGGCATGATGCTTGATGCCATGGATGGCCGTGTGGCAAGGATGCTAGGGGTCGAAAGTGAACTAGGTAAGGAACTTGATTCATTAGCAGACGTTGTCACCTTTGGTGTGGCACCATCATTTTTAGTTTATTACACAACATTCATGAACTTAGGAGTTTTAGGTTTTGCCATTGCTGGGCTATTCCCTCTCTTTGGTGCTTACCGATTAGCGCGCTTTAACGTAAGTAAAGATAAATCCTCTCTGCAATACTTTATTGGTGTCCCAATAACCGCAGCAGGAGGAATACTAGCCATACTTACATTGTTCGGAAATTTAATCCCTAGTGTTATCATTACGGTTATTTTTACTGGCCTTTGTTTTCTGATGGTAAGCAGGGTACGAATACCAAGCCTTAAAAGTGTTCCTCTGCCTAAATACGGAACCATTGTGTCCTTGTTTTTAGGGGTTATGTTGTTCATTATTTACAGGGAGTCATATGCGAGCTTCCCTTACCTAATCTATATTGCAACACCAATTTATATCGCTTACCTAACCTATCGCTTTGTAAAAATTAAGCGGTGACTATGACTATCAAACCAATAAGGGTAGGGATAGCAAAGAAACTTAGAGTGCCAGTCACTCTAAGTTTCTTTGCTATTGTTTAATTAACACTGTTATTTGTTCCAAATACATAAGGAAACTAAAATAAAGAGAAATTTCTAGTAACGAACTTTCTCTCCTTTTTTTATAAACTAATATTCACCTAGTACAATCTTTAAAAGAGCATTCTTATCCTTAATGATTATTTGTCTTTGACCAATAAGTTCAATAAATCCTTTATCTTGAAAACTAGATAGCTTGCGACTTAAACTCTCAGGAGTAATTCCAATATATTTAGCTAAGTCTCCTTTTTTTACATCTAGTTGTATTCCTTGTATTTGCGTGTAAGCCTCGCCCCTATTCTCCTCTTGAAATTGAATTAGAATTGTAGCAACTCGCTGGTCTATACTTTGCATTTGTAATATATTCAGGAGCTGCTCAGTCTTTTTTAGTCTTCTACTTACTTCTGTTAAAAGCTTTAACCCAATAGAAGGTGTTTCGTTAATGATTGTTTGCATATCTTTAAGACGAATGATACATGCTTCGGTAGGTTCAACCGCTTCAGCAAACGTATCTGTTAATTTTTCTTCAAATAGTGTATCTTCACCTATGAAGTCTCCCGTAGACAGAATTCGAATAAGATGTTCTTGTCCAGAGTTTGTTGTTTTACCTATCTTTACTTTCCCTACGTGGACTATATACAAACTATTTAACTTTTGTTCTTCTAAAAATAATATTTCCCCCTTCTTATAACTTTTTCTAGTTACTAATGAGCTTATTTTTTTTCTTTCGTCAATTGACAAAGAATGAAAGATTGGTACTTTTCCGATACACAAAAGGATACATTCATGCCCTTTCACTACGTGGTCTTCATTACATTTCATTACTTAAAACTCCTTTCTTCTCTAGAGCAAAGTCAGACTTCGACTTATTCTTTTTATCTTTAAAAACAACAATCCTTAATGCGTTAAGAATGACTAGTAAAACACTTAATTCGTGAATTAACATCCCACTTGTCATAAAAATTACGTTTCCGATAACCCCTAAAATAAGTAGCACAACAACTGAAATAGAAAAGAAAATATTTTGTTTTAAATTTTTCACAGTAAAACGGCTAATCTTGAAAAGGTACTCCATTTGTGATAGTTTATCATTCATTAATATAACATCCGCAGTATCCATTGCGACGTCTGTCCCTGCCACACCCATAGCAATACTAGTATCAGCAATCGCTAATGCTGGTGCATCATTGATCCCGTCGCCAACCATTGCTACCTTATGACCATTTTTTTGTAGACTTTTTACTACATTAACTTTATCTGAAGGAAGTTTTTCTGCATATACTTCATCTAAACCTAATTTATCTCCTACTGCTTTTGCAGTAGCTAAATTATCTCCTGTTATCATAATTACCTTTTTTATTCCTGACGCTTTTAACGATTTGACTAACGTATAAGCATCTTCTCTGATTTCATCTGCAATAGAAATTATGCCCATTATCTTTGTTTTTGTTGCTGCAATGACAACAGTCCTGCCTAAGTTTTCTTCTAATGATAGCTCTTCTATAAAGCGATCTGACAGTTCACCAAACTTCTCTTTAATGAATAAACGATTTCCAATAAATAATGTTTCATTACCTAATGATGCAATAATCCCCTTACCAAGCACTACTTCGAAATGGTCGGGGGATTCAAACATTTCAATTCCTTCTTCCTTCGCTCTTTCCACAATTGCTTTTCCTAATGGATGTTCAGAAGCACACTCGGCACTTGCTAATTTCATTAGTAATTCTTTACTAGTTACACCATATGGTTTAACATTGATTACTTTTGGGGTACCCTTTGTTAGCGTTCCTGTTTTGTCAAAGGCGACCACATCGATTTTTGCTAATTTTTCAATATATTCTCCACCTTTAATCAGCACTCCATTTCTAGCTCCATGCCCTATGCCTGCAACAATTGAAATTGGTACAGATATAACAAGAGCACCTGGACAGGATATGACAAGCAAAGTAAGTGCTATCCGTATATCATTTGTTACTACCCACAAAAGAATGGCCAAAATTATAATTAAAGGGGTATAATATTTCGCAAACTTTTCAAGAAATTTTTGTGTTTTCGCCTTTGATTCTTGAGCATCTTCAACCATTTCGATAATTTTAGATAGCGTCGTATCTTCCCCGACATTGATTGCTTCAACGTGCATAAACCCTGACTCATTAATCGTTCCACTAAATACATTATCTTTTTCTTGCTTAAATATCGGAATTGACTCTCCAGTTATCATTGATTGATTAATGGTGGCGCTACCTTTAATAATGACCCCATCGACGGGAATTTTTTCACCTGGTTTCACTATGACGATATCGCCTTTCTTTACATCTTCTGCAGCGATGATTAGATGATTTCCATTTTCTAAGATGGTTGCCTGAGATGGATGATACTCCATTAGTTTTTCAAGAGATGAACGAGTTTTTTCTAATGTTCGTACTTCTAAATATGATCCGAGCATAAATAGGAATGTGACTGCTGCCGCTTCCCAATATTCTCCGATAATTATCGCACCGATAACCGCAATCGTTACAAGAAGTTCAATTCCAATGATTTTAAACCGCAACCCTTTCAATGCCTTTATAAAAATTCGATATCCTGCTACAAATGCCGAAATGACCATAAATGAATCAGCTACATGCATCATTTCAATTTTTCGAAAAAGAAATGATAGTGCAATTAATCCTATAGCAGCAAGTATTGTGTAGCCCTGTATTTTTCTAGACATGCGTTACATACCTCCCCTTTATTTAGATTGCCAGTTGTGCATTACTAACCCACTTTTCTCCCTACTGCAGAGTAACCTAATTTTTCCAACACCTCTTCTATTTGCAAAATAGTAATTTGATCCTCATTAAAGATAATTTTTATTTTATTACTGAAAAATTGGATCAAAACCTCTTCAATCCCTGTTTGTTTTAATAAGACCTTTTCAATAATATCTGCACAAGATGGACAACTAAATGGTTCCATTTTGAATACTACTTTTTTCATACGAACCTCTCCTCTTTCTCACTTTTATTTGATTTCTTCTTTAGTTTACTGAAATTTACGATCTATCACTTTGATTTAAATCAATTTTCGGTTTGCTCGATCATATTGCTTAAAAAATAGACCCCACCCCATCACAAAAAGTCCCCCAAACTTGTTAGTCAGGAGGATTAAAACACACTTCAATTTTAATATCATTTATAGATCGCAAAAAAGAAGTCCAAAACTGAACTTCTTTTTACGATTAAATTTATTTTTCCAGCTCTAACATGTCCTCATCGCAAGCTTTTTCAAAGTTATCCAGCAAAGCACGCACTTCCTCTGTTGATTTGGTGCTCATCAATTGACTTCTTAATTCAGCAGCACCATGAAATCCTTTAACATAAATTTTGAAAAAGCGATGAAGGCCTGTGATTGATCGTGGCAGCACTTCTGCATATTGATCTTGAAGATCAAGCTGCAGTCTAAGTAGATCAAGGTACTCTTTACTGCTATGCTCTTTGGGCTCTTTTTCAAAAGCAAAAGGATTTTTAAAAATCCCTCTCCCGATCATAACGCCATCAATGCCATATTGTTTTGCAAGCTGCAGCCCAGTTTGACGGTCTGGAATGTCTCCATTGATTGTTAGCAGTGTATTTGGCGCGATACGATCACGTAATTTTTTGATTTCCGGAATTAGCTCCCAATGCGCATCTACTTCGCTCATTTCCTTTCTTGTACGTAAATGAATAGAAAGGTTCGCAATGTCCTGTTTTAAAATATGCGTTAGCCACTCCTCCCACTCATTAACCTCCTTAAAGCCAAGTCGAGTTTTCACACTGACAGGCAGCCCGCCCGCTTTTGCTGCTTGAATAAGTTCTGCCGCAATGTCTGGGCGCAGAATAAGGCCGCTCCCCTTTCCTCTCGATGCTACATTCGGTACAGGGCAGCCCATATTAATATCTAAACCTTTAAATCCTAGCTCTGCCATGCCAATACTCATTTGACGGAAATATTCGGGATTATCCCCCAAAATATGTGCCACTATTGGCTGTTCATCCTCTGTAAAAGTCAAACGCCCACGCATACTTTTGATCCCTTCTGGATGACAAAAGCTATCCGAGTTTGCAAACTCTGTGAAAAATACATCTGGTCGACCGGCAGCACTTACTACGTGACGAAAAACAACATCTGTCACATCTTCCATCGGTGCAAGTACAAAAAATGGTCGTGGTAAATCACGCCAAAAATTATCTATCATTTTAAACTCAAATCCTCTCACTAGTGATACAACTTCCATCTGTCGGTTAAAAATTCAAAGCTAAATGTTCCGCTTTCTTTACACTTATATCATTTATCAAACACATTCATATTTAGACATTTATTTTTTTTGTAAATCAGCAAGTTTATTTTAACGAAAATTGGTCCTGAATGCTATTTTTACAAACAAAACATCCATGAGCATGCACTCGCAACCTAATTATGTAAACTGTCGGTCGATATCTTCACTTCGCTGTAAAACGCTAGCGACTTTTAGAGGCTCGTTCAAAAATCGATCGACACTTATTTTTACATAGAAAAAAAGCAGATGGTATAGAACTTTTCTATATCAACTGCTTATCTATTATACCAACTCCAGTTGGTGAATTTTTTTCATTAAAAACAAAATTGATCTATATTCACGTTTTCTGACCCCCGAAGCAAAAATCATTGACGTTCGTGAGAAGAGAACCTTTATTACAATAGATCTCTTCTCAGATCTTCGGCAGATTTTGGAGATAGATAACCGGGTGCAACATCAAAACAAGTTTTTGCACCCATTTGTCCTTCTTTATTTAGACGATAAGCTGCTCTTGCATATGCCACCAGGACACTAGCTGTAAATTCAGGGTTACTCTCTAAGTTAAGCGAGAATTCAATAATTTGTTTACTATCTCTCCCTGTTTTTCCACTTCGAATGACAAAGCCACCATGTGGTAATTTTGAATGGTTTTCTTTTAATTCTTCTGCTGTGATAAAGTTTACTTCTGTATCATAGTCAGCAAAGTAGTTAGGCATTGTTTTAATATCGTGTTCAATTTTCGCTTGGTCATATCCTTCTTCTGCAACCACATAACAAACACGTTGGTGTTTTTCAGCTGTAGATAATTCAGGATTTACTCCACTTTTGACCTTCTCTATCGCTTCATCAATCGGCATTGTATACTGAACACCACCTGCTACACCCTCGACTCTACGAATAGCATCTGAATGCCCTTGGCTCAGTCCTTTTCCCCAGAAGGTGTAAGTTTCACCATATGGTAAAATTGCTTCAGCCATTAAACGATTCAGAGAGAATAAACCAGGATCCCAGCCAACAGCAATGATACTAGTTTTTCCATTTTCTTGGGCTGCTTGATTAACTACACTAAAATATTCAGGAATCTTTGCATGTGTATCATAACTATCGATCGTGTTAAACATTCTAGCAAAATATGGACCATGATCCGGAAGATCTGTTGCTGAACCTCCACATAAGATCATCACATCAATTTTGTCCTTATATTCTTCTGCACTCGAAATATGTAAAACCTCTACATTTGGCTCATTTATTGAAAGGTTTTCAGGTGCTCTTCTTGTAAAGATAGCCACAAGCTCCATATCTGGACACTGCTTGATTGCTTCAATCGTTCCTCTACCAAGATTACCATAGCCTACAATTCCTACTTTTATTTGATTACTCACTACTATCTCCTCCAATTTCAGCTTTTCTTTTACGTCCATTATCAATATTTAACTACTTTTAAGCAAAATCTTAATTACTTTAATCATTATAATATATTTTCCAATTGTATCGTCCATAAAACTGCTAAATAATTACTGGAAACTTGCAAATTAATTATTTACTTTTGTAACGTTGAAAAAGTTAGTACATTTCCATCCCGATCAAACTCGCATTCTAATTATGGATGAGTTGTGTAATAAATCGCTACTACAATTATGATTGTTGGTCAAATTCAATCTTCTATAGTTACGAACATATCCTTCAAAAAATTGCATTAAGTCAAAATATCGTTTTTACATGTAAACTCCTCTTCTCTGATGACAGAGTTCATTAGCTTAGATATTTTATTTAATACCGCTTCTGTAATCATACGACTCATGAGGCAATCCAAGTATTATGTTATTTATCTTTACTGTATCTTCATCTAACCACTCAATTTTTGCATGATCAGTTTTATCCCAATACACCTTTATCCGTCGATTTTTCCTTTCATTAAAAACTAATTCACCTAATACAGTGAAAGGTGTCGTTGCGTGACTATTATTTAAATAGGCGTTGATCGTATATGTACCATTAGGAGAAGTAGATTCAACAATTAGTTCTTGCTTAAACCTGCTCCAATCATAAAATAGCCAATAAATACCGTATCCTATCAGTCCGCCAAAAATCACTAACCAAACGAGCAATACTTTTGCTACTTTTCTGTTTGTTCGCCTGTTTTCTAATTTAAAATCATCGAGATCCATACTTATCTCCTTCATTTTATTTGCTTTACTATATCTATCTGTATCACTACAACATTTATCCAATTTTACCATAAATTGTGTTAAACTATAAGAATAGATATCTACTGAAAGACTTATCACCTTTAGAAGTAACGATTGAAGGAAAACGCAGTAAGCCTGTTTTAGTTACGGAGGAAATTGACGTGACTACGTTAGAAAACTATGTCATGGGTGGTTCAATTTATTATGTAAACATGAATATGCCTGATGAAAATAGATATCGAGAATTATAGGGAGATGTAAATGATGGAGATTAAATTATTTGGAGGGGCATCACTGCATCTTCCACCAATACACATTACAGCCATTATCTTTATCGTCATTTATTTATTAGTTCGTTGGAGCAAGCAATCGGAAATAAGTGGTCTTAAAATTTTCTTTTACTTTTTGATAAGCACTTATATAACACCTATCTATTCTCATGGTTCACAGGATGGATATTTTCAACTATGGGCTCCATTAGGGTTTATTTTTATTTTCTTTTATTTGTTCAAAAGTGAAAAATACCATCCATCCAAGATGAAAGCTAGTTTATTAGGTTTAACAATTGCTATTTATAAAATGATCCATCAGTATGGTGGATGGTAATTTGTTCACTCCTTACTTTTTTCTTTCAGTTTAACACTATAGTACCTCATACCTTTTGGAACGCTTTTGATTTCAAATATGCCCTTCCTGTGACTTTCTGGATTCTAATACCATTTGTAAACGTAAAATCGTATTAAACAACATTAATTTTGCTTCACTACTTGACATTATGTTATTTCGTAACTCTATAATGATAACGGTCACGCTCCTTTACGTTTAATGTAAGCAATTATGGAGATAAGCAATACACCTAAAATCAAGATTCCCCAAAGTGACTGTGTACCACCTAATATTGCTTCTTTTTTGTTTATTTCAACAATAGATAGCTCTACATCTTTGAGAGGTATTTCTCCTTCACCAAGAATTTGCAAATCACCCTGAGCCAAGCTGATTTCGGATGTTCGACTACAAATAACTGCCACAAGTGTTTTATCTCCATACATTGTAGATTCATTCGAATAAACCAAATACTCTTGTCCAACTTGGAAGTCAAATCCACAGTCTCCGCCACCTAATCCCGTTGTGACCTTCACTTGTAACTCTTCTATACCCTTCCATGTTCGCTTAACTTCAAAATGAACCAACCTTCCGTAACTTCCTTTACCCTTTTTCTCCTGAATATCAAGAACCTTTCCGCTAAATACCGCCTGTGATCGTTTAAATGCTGCCTCTACATCAGGATTTTCAGCACAAGAACAAGCATTTACTGACGTAACAAATGACACCATGAATAAATAAAATAATAAGAAAATCAATACCATTCTCTTCATATAACAACCACCTATACATAGAATGAAAGGCATCACAACAAAATAGTGCAATGCCTATGTAAATAAGATGTACCATCGAAGAATACAATGGATTGCATGTTAAAACTTATCTACTGTTTTTTTCTAAGTTCTCGAATTTCTACTGGATCCATACCTTCCTCCTCCCTATTACTCTAAAACAAATCTAATTAACTTTCTCTCTTCTATTTCAAATGTTTTGCCAAGGTTAAAAGCTGAGAGATTGATCGTCTCTTCCTCACGAATTGGCCAATCTTCTTCATCTGCCCAACAAGAATACACTTCGATAGACTCCCCTTCTTTCAGCTCACGCTTAACATATGAAAGCAATTCTTTGACACATTTTTCATTCGCTTGATTAGAAGTAAAATGATTGATTTTATCCGCTTCATTAAGATGAAAAGAACCCCCAAGCTCATAAATATAGGATTTATTCATTGGTAATTTTTCTTTCAAAACAGCATCTCGGACTTCCATAATCGTAACAAATGCAAAGTCTAATTCTGTTTCATACACTTTTGTCCACTCGTTCTCCAAATGAGACAAGTCCAAAATATTACGAAGGTCATTAGGATCACTCGGCTTAGGTATATCTTTTAATTTTTTTAATGTGTATTTCTCACCGTAATTCCCGATTGGTAAAGGATGATTCGCTCCAATGTAGTAAAACATCGTCATAGGTTTAACCGCCTTTTCTGCTAAATACATCTTTTTCGAAGTCGAATTCTATTAAATAAATCTATCAATACTGCACCTAACAAAGCCACCAACAAGAAACTGATGACAAAATAAATTGGTTCAATATCGATGACATAGCCAAAAGCCACTTCATTCTGTAGATACGTTACATTTTCATATTCATTAATGATATCAGGAACATAATTGATCGTTAGATACCAACCATGAATGAGAATTCCCGCAATATAAATGACATGAACCAATAATGAAAATATGACCGACCGTAGCAGTAATTTCATCTAATCTCCCTCTAATCCTAAATATTACCTTTTATTATACATTACCTGAATTTTCAAGTAACCTTATATTGATTAAGGAAATAAAAAAGGTTACTCCAATGCAAGAAACGTAAAAAGGCAACACCCATAAGGGTTAGTTGCCTTCTTTTAAAATGAGTTGCGCTACGCACTCCACATGTGTTTTGATAGAATGTTGATACTGAAACGCGTATATTTTGATTTCGCGTAAAGGTGTACCCCCTAAATTAAAGGGGGTTATAGTTTATTTACATGTAATGTATTGAAATCAAAACAAACTTCTGTACTATTTAGCATATGAACTATTCTTTTACTTTTTTAACTATTACTGGTACTTCTTTTATTCCTACACACTTGGCAATAGTTAGTCTATGCTTTCCATTTCTGTAGACAGTCACTTTATTTCTTCTCGTTTGATCGCATTTTTTTCAAATTACACCAGAATAAACTATATACTCTCCCGAGATTATGTGCTAAATTTTTTGCATATTAAGGTAGTGTCAAAAGTTCTATGAAAACTAAAGGCTGATGACACTTTCTACCAATTAAACTGGTGGTAGCTCCCGCCATCGCTCTTGACAAACACGCCAATGGTTTAGCGAGAGGTTTAACAAGGGCGAAGAGGACAAAAGAAGGCATAGCTAAATAAGCCCTTGGTATTTCCATTTTAAACCATTGGCAAGTTCGGTTTGTCAAGAGTACGCTCCGCCGATGGCTAGAAAGGGCTCAGTTAAACAAAAGTTAGGCAGTTTGCTTACTTATCCAGTCCTGGGCAAGACCAATAAGAGTTGTCCATCTAGCTGGCATGTTTGGAAGCTTTTCTAGCTCAGGAAGTGTTACTGGTACTTTTCCTTCCAATGCTGAATGTGGTCTTAGAAAGTTAAAGTAAGCAACGAACAAGGTCACAAAAGAAACAGAACCATGTTCTGACCCGAAACCATGAGTGGATCGATAGTTTCCTTTAAAGGTACGATTTAGCCGCTCGATAATTTGTTTGAGAGGTCGATATTCCTTTGATACCTCGTCTTCGTTGGTTAAGCCAATTACCTGAATCACCTCAAACGGGATTTGATGCTGGGCAAAAAAGTGTTGTGCTAATAAGTAAATGGGATTGCCATCGACAACGAAAGTTAGGTTTTCTGGGATTTTCCTAAGCTTTAACAACACTTCGTCTATCGCTTTAATAGCTGTAGCTGTGTCTCGGTTAGGTGACACAGGATAAGAGAGAATGACTTTCTTTACGGCATCAAAAAAGAAAAATAGGTAATGCCAACGGCCATTCACACGGATGTACGTTTCGTCACCGCAGAATTGATCTGAAAGCTCATAAGGATAGTGATCAATATACGGTTTCAACCACAAGGCCACACTATTTTCGTAATTTAAAATGCTTTGACGAGAGATTGAAACACCATGTACGTCTTTCATCAGCGCTGCTGTTTTACGGGCTGAAAGTCCATAATTGACGTGATAAGTCAATATCAATCCAAGCGTATGTGGAGACACATAAATTCTTGATAGATCAACTCGTGGTCTCTTTGGTGAATGCTTCGCTAATGGTTGAAAATCAATGTGAAACTGGCGGTAAATATAGCGAAGTTTAAAGGCTTGAGGATCTTCTTTGAACCGATTTTTCTCTTTTTGAGTCATCGCATTACGTTTCTGTTGGTAATAAGAACAAGCGTCGTTTTTACACTTGTACACATGGAAGTCTTTTCTTTCCTTCACTTTTTCAAGTGTTTTTGAACAGTGAGGGCATTTCAGGATTGCTTCCTTGAGATATCGATTTCTCTCACTGAAAAGACATGAACACACCTTACATTGAAATTGTCCTTTCGCTCCATTGTTCGCATACAAATAATCAGATGGAGCACCACACGTAGGACATTTCATTGATGAAGGAACGGGTGTTGAATTCGACCGTCTTTGTACTGGTTTGAGAGGTTTACCTTTAGACTTAAGATGCTCGGTTAATAAAACTTGAAAATCTAGTTTTTTTGGAACTTCAATGATCGGTAGATCATCAACTTGAAGCTTGCGATATGGTTTATTAACTGGAGCCTCAGTCGGTTTATCAAACATGCTCTTCCCTATTAAAAGGGTAAGGAGCGTTCGAATTACTTGTTCTTGGTAGTTTATAAAAGTAAGTAAATAGGTTATAATTTGAGGTAACAACTTGTCACTTTCCTTTCTTTTGGGATGTTGGGTGTGTGGTAACCTCAATTATCTACAAAATTCAGGGGGTGGCAAGTTTTTTGCTTATAAAGCCCTTTAAACTAGGATTTAATAGCCTATTTCTATATAAAGTTTTGACAATACGGTATGAATTAAGAGGGAAAGAAAATGAATTCCCGATTATTGAGTTTTGTTCTGAGTGTAAGGGGCGGGGGAAACTATATCGTCATGGGTTTTATATGAGGTTTGGAATTACTGAAAAGGGGGCAATAAGTATTCCTATTTGTCGTTTGAAGTGCAAACACTGTAAAACTACATTTTCAATCATTCCTGACTTTCTCATCCCGCATTTCCAGCATACTTTACATACTATTGTTCAAGGAGTTGAACAACGTCTACTAAAAAAGAAAGCGTTCGATCGTCGTCAATTAGTAAATTTTCATTTCAAACGTTATGTAAGTATTCTTAAATGGGTTCATACTTATTTTTCTGATTTGGATTATGCCCTTAGTTTCTCAGATGATCAAAAAAAAGAAGCCATAAAATATTTAAAAATGATCCAAGATTTTGGCGAATCCTCCTTCTTGCGAAGGAGCCAGGGTCATTTAAAGAAACACTTTATGGCACTTTAATTTTAGCATATTTGGCGTTTAAAAAATATATTGAAGATTCCACATAACGTTTTCATTTTCTATTTATGGCGAAAAAAGTAGAATAAAAGCATGGATGACCGGTCGTCCTTCTACTAAAAGGAGGAAGAAATCCATGGAAGATAAAATACGTGAACAAATCGCTTTATTTCGTTATGGAATTATCGCCCCACTGCTAAATGGGCAAGTAGAACCGAAGGGATATTGGGTTGAAATAGAGGCAAAAAGTCATTCTATCCCATACTATGGTGAGCGGAAAATCGCAGCTAAAACGGTTCAAGAATGGCTCCTTCATTATCGGAGATACGGCTTTGATGCACTAAAACCAAAGAAACGTTCGGACCAAGGTAATTCAAGAAGATTAACTCCAGAAGATCAAGATCATATTCTCGAACTACGAAAAAAATCTCTCCACATGCCCATTAGTGTCTTCTACGAACAACTGATTGAACAGGGAGAGATCTACAAAAATCAAGTTTCATATAGTACTATAAATCGTTTAATACGAAAAAACAAGCTAAATGGAAAAAATGTATCAACATCTCCTGAAAGAAGACGATTTGCCCATGCGAAAGTAAATACACTGTGGCAAGGGGATCTCTCTCACGGACCGTACGTTCAGAAGAAAAAGACATTCCTCATTGCTTATATTGACGACTGTTCGAGGCTAGTGCCCTATGCTCAATTTTTCTCTTCCGAGAAATTCGATGGAGTAAGAGTGGTGACGAAAGAAGCTTTGATAAGAAGAGGAAAGCCATCCATGATTTATGCCGACTATACCGAAAAAAATACTATGCCGAATAAACTTATAAATCCTTCATAAATAAACAGTTTACGAAGGATTTTCGGCATAGTGTTTTGCTATTTTTTCCATAATAGAAGTGGACTAACGTCCAAACTATTTTTAGGAGGAATTACTATGGTAAAGAAACCAACTGTGGAAAGTAGTGTAAAAATGGTACTTGAAGCGCTTGAAAAAGCAGGTTATTGTCAATCAACGATTCATAGTTTCAAAAGGGTATATGAAAGACTGTTGAAGTCTGCCGCTATCATGGGGACAGAAACTTTAACTCAAGAATTGGTTGAGCATTTCGTGAATGATTCTGCAGACAGAAGGACAGGACAATACTGCCATTCACGTAAAAAGCTACACACTTCATGCATAAGAAAATTAAGGGAATATGAAGAAAGAGGCTATTTTGGCTGGCAACCAAGCAGGGATAGTAAGGTCGATAAGCCCTCAACTATTAAATTCCAGGACCTTCATATCCATTTTCTAGCGTTTCTACAAGAGGAGAAAAAAAGTAAAAATACTATAGAATCGTATCGAAATACTTCCTGCAAGTTCCTTATTTTTATTGAAAAATTGGGCTATACCGAGTTGAAAGCTGTCCCTCTTAAATCAATCTATAAGTTTTTTGATGAACTAAGAGAAACCTGGGACTCTGGAAGTCTTCGAACGGCGGCCTCCGGATTAAGATCATTTTTGCGTTTTGCAGAAGGTGGAAACAGACTTATTGCAGCCGTTCCTGATAAACTCCTGAGAAAAAGGACAATTATTCCCGTATTAACGGAGGAGGAAGAACGGGCTGTATGGGATGTATTACAAACCGATGCTGTATCTTCAAGGGACAAAGCTATTATATTATTATCGCTTCTTACTGGAATCAGGGCCGTGGATATTTTGAACTTAAGGTTAAAAGATATAGATTGGCAAGGGGATGTTATTAACATAGTCCAACAGAAGACGAATGAGCCTTTAGTTTTACCCCTTCTTCCTGCAATCGGCAATGCATTAGTAAGGTATCTCACGAATGACCGTCCTAAATCAGATTCATCGTGCGTATTTTTATCTCGAAATGCCCCACATGTACCGTTGAAAGAACATTCGAGTTGTTACACCATAGTAAGAAAAATATTTACATGTGCAGGAGTAAGAGTTAACAACGAACTTAAAGGCACCCGCCTCCTTAGACATCATGTCGCCTCAAAAATGTTAAAAAATGGGGTTGCCATACAAACAATTTCATCAACACTTGGGCATGTCAACCCAAACTCAGCCGACGTTTATCTGTCTACTGACGAAGAAAAGATGCGTGATTGTGCATTAACCTTAGCCGTCATTCCTATGAAAGTGAAGGGGCTCAAATGATGGAGAAGGCATATGTTAGTAAACTAGCTTCTTTCATGGAGTCTTTTGTAGCGTTTAAACACTCACTAGGCTGGAAGTATAAAACAAGCGAATACTATCTCCACGAGTTTGATCGCTATTGTGCAAAACGCGAATCCGAAGAGGTTTTATTGAACGAGATTGTTAAAGGTTGGGTTATCTTACGGGATAACGAATGCCCAAACACCCAACGAGTACGTGTGGCACCTATTCGTGAGTTTGGCAAATACCTGCAACATTCTGGATACTCAGATGCATATGTTGTCACCAACAAAATCTGTCGAAAGCAAATCCGAACGATACCACATTTTTTCACAGATGAAGAAATTATCCGATTTTTCGATGCTTGCGACACACTAGGCCCTCGCAAGGAAAATCCTGTCCGCCATCTTGTCCTACCCATGTACTTTAGATTGCTTTATTGTTGTGGATTGAGAACAAGTGAAGCGCGGTTGCTTCTGCGAAAAAACGTTAACCTTCATACTGGCTATATCGATGTAATCCATTCAAAAGGCCCTAAAGACCGAAGGTTGTTTCTTCCGGAAGACCTTAAACAACTATATTTGAAATACGATGCTGTCATAGATAATATATTTCCAGATCGAACGTATTTCTTTCCGGTAAAATCCCATAGTTGTTACCAGAGTACGTCTATTGGATCGAATTTCAATAAGATATGGAAGGCGGCTGGTTTGGGGCATGAGTCAGGCTCGAAGGCAAGAGCATATGATTTTCGCCATCATTTTGCCTTCGACAAACTCAATCAATGGCTTAAGGAAGAATCCGATGTGAATTCCATGCTTCCATATTTGGTGCGTTACATGGGACATGCCTGTTTGGAAAGCACCTACTACTATCTTCATCTTGTGCCTGAGTTTTTTTCTACTTTCTCCGAAAAAACTAAAATACTTGAAGGGTTGCTTCCGGAGGTGGATTATGATGAAGAGTAGAAAGCAGATTGAGCCCGAATTTTGGCATTATGCTCGTAGCTTCCTTCATGTATACCTGCCCAAGGTAAGAAACCTTAGCCAAAACACAATAAATTCGTATAAGAAGTCCATGAGTTACTTTATTGATTACTTGGAAATCCAAAAAGGGATTGAACGACAGGACATTACGTTTGACTTTCTAAATAGGAAACACATTAAAGATTATTTTGTCTGGATGAATGAAGTGCAAAATCTAGCAGCCAAAACATGCAACCTTCGATTGACTGCACTAAAATCGTTCATGGAGTATTGCGCAGACGAGGATATTACGCTTGTTGCAATATACAACGATGTTCGTAGCGTTCGCGGAATGAAGGAACACAAAAAGTCCATATTATATATGACAAATGAAGCTATTGAAGCATTATTAAAAACGCCTAAAACAGATACACAAAAGGGAAGACGCAATCGCATGATGTTCATTATGTTGTATGATACGGCTGCCAGAGCGCAGGAACTTGTAGATATTACCCTTCGGGATCTGCACATTATCAACGTCAAAACACCTTTCGTTACGCTAACCGGTAAAGGCAACAAAAGTCGTAATGTGCCCCTGATGGAGAAAACTGTTGCTCACATCAAGCGTTATCTTCAGGAATTCCATCCGCATCCAAACACAGATGGCGGGGCTCCATTGTTCTATTCGATGAGGGATGGGAAGCCTCATGCCTTGTCTACGGATACGATAAATCTCCTTTTAGGTCAATATGCAAACCAGGCAAGAATGATTTGTCCTGAAATCCCACGGCATGTTCACTGCCACTTAATCAGGAAAACAAGAGCTATGACGTTATACCGAAAAGGTATGCCCCTCACAGTCATCATGGAAATGCTTGGTCATGAAAGTCTTTCAACAACATCAAACTTCTATGCTTTTGCAACGTTGGATATGATTCATGAAGCCATAAAGAAAACAAGCCCTGAGGCAGTGGAAGAATCCCCGCTTTGGAAAACCAAGGATATAAGAAAACTGATTTATAGTCTGGACTAAAAGCTAAACACTATGCCGAAAATCCTTCGTAAACTGTTTATTTATGAAGGATTTATAAGTTTATTCGGCATAGTATTTTTTTCGGTATAGTCGGCATAAATCATGGATGGCTTTCCTCTTCTTATCAAAGCTTCTTTCGTCACCACTCTTACTCCATCGAATTTCTCGGAAGAGAAAAATTGAGCATAGGGCACTAGCCTCGAACAGTCGTCAATATAAGCAATGAGGAATGTCTTTTTCTTCTGAACGTACGGTCCGTGAGAGAGATCCCCTTGCCACAGTGTATTTACTTTCGCATGGGCAAATCGTCTTCTTTCAGGAGATGTTGATACATTTTTTCCATTTAGCTTGTTTTTTCGTATTAAACGATTTATAGTACTATATGAAACTTGATTTTTGTAGATCTCTCCCTGTTCAATCAGTTGTTCGTAGAAGACACTAATGGGCATGTGGAGAGATTTTTTTCGTAGTTCGAGAATATGATCTTGATCTTCTGGAGTTAATCTTCTTGAATTACCTTGGTCCGAACGTTTCTTTGGTTTTAGTGCATCAAAGCCGTATCTCCGATAATGAAGGAGCCATTCTTGAACCGTTTTAGCTGCGATTTTCCGCTCACCATAGTATGGGATAGAATGACTTTTTGCCTCTATTTCAACCCAATATCCCTTCGGTTCTACTTGCCCATTTAGCAGTGGGGCGATAATTCCATAACGAAATAAAGCGATTTGTTCACGTATTTTATCTTCCATGGATTTCTTCCTCCTTTTAGTAGAAGGACGACCGGTCATCCATGCTTTTATTCTACTTTTTTCGCCATAAATAGAAAATGAAAACGTTATGTGGAATCTTCAATATATTTTTTAAACGCCAAATATGCTAAAATTAAAGTGCCATAAAGTGTTTCTTTAAATGACCCTGGCTCCTTCGCAAGAAGGAGGATTCGCCAAAATCTTGGATCATTTTTAAATATTTTATGGCTTCTTTTTTTTGATCATCTGAGAAACTAAGGGCATAATCCAAATCAGAAAAATAAGTATGAACCCATTTAAGAATACTTACATAACGTTTGAAATGAAAATTTACTAATTGACGACGATCGAACGCTTTCTTTTTTAGTAGACGTTGTTCAACTCCTTGAACAATAGTATGTAAAGTATGCTGGAAATGCGGGATGAGAAAGTCAGGAATGATTGAAAATGTAGTTTTACAGTGTTTGCACTTCAAACGACAAATAGGAATACTTATTGCCCCCTTTTCAGTAATTCCAAACCTCATATAAAACCCATGACGATATAGTTTCCCCCGCCCCTTACACTCAGAACAAAACTCAATAATCGGGAATTCATTTTCTTTCCCTCTTAATTCATACTCTTGTAATCCGATTCCAAAATCATGAATAATGACCATAAAAAACTCCCCCTTTTAATATGCAAAAAATTTAGCACATAATCTCGGGAGAGTATATAGTTTATTCTGGTGTAATTTGAAAAAAATGCGATCAAACGAGAAGAAATAAAGTGACTGTCTACAGTATTAAAGGGAAGTACGATATTATCTTATCTAAAGAACTTTCTAGACTTGCTAGGAATGTGCCATTGGCATATAAAATTCGAGATATGGTAGAACGTTATGACCTTGAATTAATTACTCTTGATGGCGCAATCAACACAATTGAAAAGAAAGGTAATATGTTTGGTTTATATGCTTGGATCTACGAGTTAGAGGCTCAAAATACCAGCGAACGTTTAAAGCTAATGTTTAAAACAAAAGCTCAAATAGGAGAGTTTAATGGTTCACACCCACCGTATGGGTATGAGGTTATTAAAAAAAAACTTGTAATTCGAAAAGACCAAACTCCAAATGTTGTTCGGAGAATTTTTGAAGAGTATATAAGTGGCAAAGGTTTCGACGCAATAGCGAGAGGGCTATATAACGATGATGTTACAACTCCATCACAACTAGCTGAAAAGACTAATGCAACTACAAAATGGCACGGATCGTCAGTTAGAAAAATACTTGAAAACCCTCACTATATGGGGATCCTTAAACAATGTCGAGATCATAAGCCAACTGTAACTAGCAAGAAAAGGAAACACAACTCTATATCTGATCAAGTCGTAATAGAAAATAGTCACGAACCCATAGTTCCTATTGAAGACTTTCTAGTAGTACAAGAACTTATAAAAAGTAGAAAGAGAACAAGGCCACAAAGTGAAAAATACTTATTTACGAATACTGCTTTTTGTAGTGACTGTGGTAGGGGTATGCACTTTAAAAAGAACAGAAAAGGTTATATTTGTGGGAACTACAATAAGCATGGAATTAAAGCTTGTAGTAACCATTATATTTCCCAAACCTCCCTTACTGATATTGTTTTAACCGACCTCAATAGAATTTCTAACAAAATAAACAAGAATAATTACTACCAAAGTCTGATTAAAGAAATAACATTAAATAAAGAACAGATGCGAGAAATTCTTGAAACTAACATCAATGAGTTAGAAGCAAAAAAAAGAGACAAAACCAATTTGGTCATTGCCCTCTCGAACGGAATTATTTCAAACGATGACTATCAATTAGCTATCAACTCCTTGAATGAAGTAATTACAAATATAGTGAACGAAAACAGGAAACTAAATAAAGAACTCGAACATCAAGATATCGAAAAAGACTTAAAAGAATTTAAGAAGAATTTGTCTTCTTTTACAGACTTACAAGTAGTTACTCCTGAATTACTTCACACTTTAATTGATAGAATAGAAATAAAAGCAGACGGAACAACTAAGATCCACTATCGTTTTAATGAACCTACTGATCCACCTGCTTATTAATTTCGGTAAATCTATCTTAATTCTATCAACGCACAGCACTCCACATGTCAGGAGTGTATGTGGCAACACATGAGATGTTGGTGAGTTTTACGTATTAATTAGTATAAAATAAATTATCCCTCATTTAAACTGCCGGTTGATTGAGGCAGATATAATGGTGATTAAATTTTTCTTGCTAAACAAAAAAATTCATTACTTTACTAATTCATTCATTATCTCGACTTTCTTTTCAGCAATTCTAGCATTAAACAAATTATCAGATGAATGTTCGAATTATCCTCCTAATCGGCATACGAAAAAATGAAATTGCTAGAAACTCTCCTAAATCCACGAATTACCATTATTTGACTTCACTATCTCACTTTGTTAATTGATAGTTGAAGCATCAAATCTATATTTAATAATTTGATTAAAGTTCTTACTTCTTATTTCTTCGACTACCATATCTATTTGAATTAACATCGAATTAAATAGAGTATGTACTCTTTCCTCTTCATTTTTAAGATTAGGGATAACAAATCTGATAAATCCTGTTTCCATAACTAAAATGTATTCATTGATACTTGTTAAAGATATAATAGAGTTTATTGCTCCAGTGAAAATTTGTGATAGTGCTGCATTGTATATGTCATACCCGGTAGGAGCGAAATTAATAAATCCGCTGACTTTGAAACCCGATATTTTTTCTAATGCATTTTTATAAATTGTAATCTCTATACCGTCTGTTGATGTAACTCTAGATAAAGGATCAATAACTTTTTTACCTTTTTGCTGAACTCCCACATAGTTATCACTTTGACCGATGATAGTCATCAAAAGAAACTCTATTTCCATTCTTGTATCCTTTAACATATTACTTAACAATTTTCTATCATCGATTGATGGTGTTGGCATCGCTTCAGGATGAGTATGCCACTCCCCTAAATAAATCCTCTCTCCTTGGGAGTTATTCCAAGCGTCCTCTATTATTTTTTGGGCCTTTTTTACATTTCTAAAAAAGTAATATCTGCCTGACTTGTCTTCTCGTGAAGGCTCTGACACAGTATCTACTAATACTAAATCTTTATAAACTTTCCCTAAGAGTATCCCGCCTGATTCATGTTGATTCTTTTTAATTTGCTTATAGGATACAAAGGTTTTAACAACTTCTTTTGTAAACACAACTTGGCTATAACCAAATTTATAAATCACTTTAATCAACACTTTCTTGGTAATATTCTAATTCAGTAATCCTGACCGAGAAATCGTCTGCTCCTAACCATCGTGGAGACAATATTCGCTTATTTTTCTTTTGTTCTGATAAATTGCCTAGCCAAGTTAATACCTTACTTTCTTTTCCTTCATTATTTAGTTGCTGTTGAATAAACATTAAGACCTCAATAATAAACTTTTTAAGTTCTAATACCCCATAAGGCACATAAGAAGTGTTGCAACCCAGTTCCTTTTTTGAATACAAATTCCCGTTTTTTAAGACTTGATACTTATAAAAACCATCCCTAAAAAGTTTCTTAAGACTCGTAATGTTACCAGAAGCATTCCATACTGCATGACCACCTGCTAAATATGGTTCTACCCAAATATTTATTATCGGTTTGCTAATTATCTTCTTTTTTTGTAACTCATCTAACCTTACCTCTGTAGGTGTATTACTTATTGCTACTATAATAAAGTCATATGAATTTAATGAATTTGGATAAGTTTGTAACAAGGATAAAACATTATCATTACAAACATGGATGTTGCTTGTTGGATAATGCCTTCTTAGCCTATTTTTTATTGCTTCTGTTTTCTTATTCCCTACTTGGTCAGCACCACATAGATGCCTATTAATGTTTTCAAAATTTAAATTGTCAGGGTCAATCAGTAGTAAATCCTCTATGCCAATATCCATTAAACCTTGTGCTATATGGCTTCCAACTGCTCCACAACCTATAATAGCAACTTTTTTACCAGTGTTTTCAGTTTTCCCATCGCCACCACGAGTTTTTAACCTAGTTGTCCTAACGTCTTTCACTGAGTACTTATTTAACTCCATATTGGGGAATTCTTTAATTAACTCTAGCCAACCATTTTGGCTATCCTTCCTGAACCCTTTTAGACCTGTTTGGATTTTTCTTTTCCCTTTATACTTAGATACAACTTTTTTATATGGTTTAACATGCTCCCATAGACCCCACGTATATTGATTTTGTAATTTCATTGAAAATAGTATTTTAGTAGGTCTCTGATGCTTTGATAGATAAGTGAAATAATCCTTACGATTATTACTTTCTTTTAGTAAATTCGTTATATCTTTATTAAATTTAGGAAAAGGATAATTCATTGGTTCGTTTAAAGGGATATAAAATAGACTAATTATCTCTTCCTCATTAAATGTTCCACCTATATTTAGAAGCCATTTTATTGCTTCGCTTCTTTTATCAGCTATTATTCCCTTCTCAAGCCAATTCTGAAACTTAAATGGGATTAGACATACCTCTTTAGAAACTTCGGAAGGTTCTACAATAGATATGTAAAACCCTCTGCTTTCTTGTGCCCAATATGTTTCCATTTCGTCTACATAATCATCATGGTTTTGTCCTGATTTACCTTTTAAGAGTAATTCTTTAGCCTTTTGAATTGTTGCATCTAATACCCCAGTTGGATTTTCAGGATTAGGACTTGCTAAAACATCGTCAAAGACACAAAGTGTCTTAAAAATATCTAAATGCGGCAAGGGATATAACTTTGTAAAACTATCTTCATCTAATTTAACTTTTGGAAACGAATCAGGGAAATTAAAGGGTATGCAAATTAATAGGTTAAAATCCTCTTTCTCTATCGAAATTGTTATTTTTAGAGTTATAGGATATCTAATGGGATTTTCCGACTCAACTTTAATTGCTCCATAGTAACGTTCAAGATAAAAAACTGATTCATTTCTAATATTGTTATAAACTACTGATAAATTATGACGATCTTCCATGATTACCTATTACTGCTGGAGTTGATGTTTGGAAAGCATATCCTTTGTTTACTCTTTCCTCTTCTGGTGGATTGGGTTTAGGAAACCTTTCTCCAAATATTTTTATCCAGATATCAGAAGCATCACTTTGTTTATCCTTCTCTAAAGCCTTTTGACCATTTGTAACAAGTGTAGACAACTTACTTAAGAAATTTGTTTTTGCCGTTTCTGACCAATCAGCCAATAGTTCCTCATCGGGGAAAACCGGTCTAGTTAGACTAAAAGAACTGTTTAGATTGTTATAAATCTCTTTTGCAATCGCTACAAATGCAGCGTCATCGTCGTCTTCATAACCTTCAATAAAGTAATTCGCTGCTAAGATTGTAAACACCATTCCACTAGGGAATTTATCGTCCCCTTTTTTAAAATCCTTCCACGCTTTTAAATATCTAACTATACGCTTTAACTGATCGCCCTTTACGGTTACCTCATCATTAAACCAATTTGTTAATGCTTTGGGGTCGCTATCAATCCAGCCTTTTGTTTTATGAGCTAGTTTTGGATGGTCTGCATCATCGCCTTTAATATAAATTGGAAAGTCAATATGATAATCATTTTTGTAGATAATACGAATACAAGTATTTTTGTTAACAGGTGGCGTACTAGTATGTCCATCAACGGCTTTAAGAATCCAATTGTGTACCGTACTAGTTGCTGGCCATTCTTCTTCTTTCTTACTAGACAAGTGAACTAAATAAATGCCATCATCTATATCATACTCTCCTTCTATTGGTTCAATTGTAGTGTTCATCATATAAGAACCTTGACCCCAAAATTTAGGGTTTGAAACTTCTAATGTATTATCGAAATAACTTTGAATTTTTGTTCTTAGTGCATTTCGTGATTTTCGTAGTGATTTCTTTTTTTCAGACTTCAACTTAATTTTGTTATTAAATTCGATAAATAAATGATTACATTGTGCCAACAGCCTCACCTCTAACATTCATATTTAGGTTATTTGTCTCAAAGAATTGAACTAACTGTGGATTATTAATCCATTTATAACTTGCCTCATGCCCTTTTCTCTCCAATAGAATAATAGATTTACTAGAAGCATTATCCAAACCAACTAATTTGCTCTCAAGGACAGTGAGTGGTTCACTCTCAATTCTTAGATAATTTCCATTCAACGATTTATTTAGATACTCTATATGATAGTGAGTCGAAATAGATTGTAAATCCATCATTAATGGAATTAGTTTGGTACTCCACAGTAATATAGACCTGTTGTAAACTTTAAGTGGTTTTTCGAACGCGAAATTCTGATGTAGCGTTGATACTGATAGTAAACTGAATTTCTTGTAATCTTTACCATCTTTGTTAATAAAATAACGATATGCTTCTTGTATTCCATGTAAAGATGGATTATTTGAAAACAAACCTCCGTCAGCAAACTGATCGTCAGCATCCCTCATTGTTGCGATTTCTTGTATAGGAAAATAAGTTGGTGCAGCCGCTGTCGCTAAAGCAACGTCTACTAAAAAGTGATTATTATCCCTATCCAATTCATCACTGTGATCAGTTTTAATTATGCAGGGAGTACCCTTAGTAATGTTAGATGTAGGTATGAGAACGTTTGTCTCACAATCTCTTATTCGTTTTTCACCAAAGACATCTTGAAGTGCATTTTTAAGCTCGCTTTCCCCATATTTGGAGGAAAATAATAATTGTTTAAAAAAACTTAAGGACTGATAAAGCTTGTTTTTATATGGAAAAATTAATGGTCCTTTCTCTTTATATAAATTAACAACTTCAGTTGCAGGTATTCCGGCTGATAACGCAAGTGCAATAATCCCTCCTGTCGAAGTACCACAAATCAAATCGAAATATTTATTTAATTTCCCGTATTTTCTTTCAAAATCTGCTAATATTACTGCTGAATATAATCCCTTAATTCCTCCACCATCGATAGATAAAATCCTAAAAGTTCCTATCTCTTTCACACCTTCCCACACTTTTCTTTTTCCCTGTATAACTTTAAGCTGGCAAGATTTATCGGGTATAAAACTTGTAATATTTTGTAATTTAATTGTACCAAAATTTAGTAGTTTATTGCAATGAATGAAAACATATATTCCCTAATAATAATACTTACTATCCTTTTATTGTTCGATTTATTCCTCACTGAATAATTAAATTATCGTCATTCGAATAGAGTGCAATAAATAAAAGGTACCAATAACAAAGTACCTTTAAAATGATTTACAATTTTTTTTAGCACTTATATGAACTAGAACACCCTATCAAAAAAATCTTACTCACCATATTTATTAATGCCAATTGTAAAAAAAACTGGCTCTTAGCGTTTAAAACGTTCATTCTTATAAGCAAATTATTATTCTGTCGTTTAATTGATAACTATAATATTATTAAAACGTATTTTGAGTTTATTGATAGCTACTTCCATCTATGTTGGTTCTTTGCTTTGCATACACTCGGCACCTCCCTATTTTCCAAATAACGACAAATCATTTATGCTAAAGTAGGTATATTGATTTGTTTCTATACACCTTCTTCGTTGACTAAAACAACTTTAATTCCTCTTCTTCACCCTTAGTAAACTCTTCCTCATCGATGTCTAATTGCGGTTCATTGTAAGGCGGTACTTCATTTTCACGGATGTAATATGCTACTCCTAACTTCCTTATTGTTTGTACATCTTTTTCTAATTTATTTTTAAGGAAACTCATATCAAATTGAGTTCGAAGTTTGGCACTATACACCACTGGGAACTCACGTAAAATTTGTTCTGCCCTGTGAGCGGTTAAACAAATCAATTGCACAAAGTTCTTTTTTGCTACTTCAAATATCGGACGTAAAATGTGAGAGGAAGAGGCTTTTCCAAAAGGATTGTCCGCAACAATGGTTTTCCACTCACCTACGACTTCTTCGTTGTTTTTTCTGATGTGATTAATGATAATCATAAACATAATAAGATAGATGGAATATTTTTCTCCCCCTGACCAACTATGCACATATTCCCACTCATAATGATTGTTTCGAATCTCTTTTGTCGTCCCCTCTTCTAATGGCTTAAACACTTCAATCTTACAAGACGAAAGTTTTGTCAATTGGTTGATTAAGTGTTCGGTTCGTAAATAATCAGCAATGAATGAATTGATAAGAGATTCCTCTTTGCCTTCTTGTTTCAATTCTTGGGCAATTTGCAACCCTTTATTCAAATAATCTCCCATTTTACGAATTCCTTCTTCTTCTTCCCAACCATTCCACTTAATTCTAATCATTTGAATGTTTCTTTCATACAAGTCAATTTTGGCGTGTTGTTGAAGCGCCATGATGTCCTTGTAAACCATTGTGGCTTTTTTTACACACATTTCAAGAAGAATACGTTTGTTTTCTTCACTTTCTTCCAGTTGAACCTCGATATGAACAACAATTTCATCTAAACTTTGATGGATATATTCAAATCGTTCTTTTACCCTTTCATAATCATAAATCAATTTTTCTTCCAAGAGTCCATTGAGATTATTCGCAAACTTTACTAGATTATCATCTTTGGTTTTCAATTCCTCGATATATTCTCGAAAGGCACTTCTCGTTGACACCTTGATACTACTTAACTCTCTATTTGCTAGACCTAAACGGTTGTTTAACGTTTTGAAGAAGCCTTTTGGATCAGTCGCCATCTCTTTGGTCTTTTCTTCATCCAACCCTTCCGCTTTTTCAAACTCTTCAACTGGACATTCGGTTAGAAAACTAATAGCATCTTTTAAGTGATTTAACTTATTCATTATCACATTCTGTTCGTCCTGTTTCCCTTTTAGTTCAACTTGCAACGCTTTTACCTTTTCGTCAAAGCCAGCCCACTCTGCATCCATCTTCTCTTTGTCTCTGCTGTACTCCATATACGGTTCTCGTTCACAACTCTCAATTACATTTTCTCGTTTGTTTTTCCATTCGTTTTCCGCAACATCTTTGTTTTTATCTGCTGCGTTATATCGTGCACTCGCTATGTCAACTTCTTTCTTTGCCTTCGTTACTTCTTTGGCTGTCAACTCCACGTCTTCCTCTGTGACCACCTTTGTTTGTTCTTCCAACCAATGTCGATCAATCTCAAGTTTATCAATGATTTTTGTATGTTTCTTTTTATCATCGGTATACTTTTTAATCCATGCTTCGATGTCTTCTCGTGTTTTCAACTGCTCATTCAACCCTGCACGGAGTGTTTTCGCTTGTTCGTGTAACTCGGTAAAGTTCTTTTGACTCTCATCCTTCATTGACACTTGTTCTAATTTAAAGTCGACAAAAATGGTTTTGTGACCCTTCTTTTCTTGTTCAACCATCATTTTTTGTTGGTGCAACTGAAGGATCTCACCTTCAAGAGTATTAATCATTTCTTCTAGCTCGCCTTTTTCGTTATCCACAACTTGCATTTGTAAGACAATAGTATGCCTTTCTTTCTCTTTTTCTCCCTCAATCTGATAAAGGGGTAAAAACGCCTCCCACTTATTCTTTCTCACCATTTCCTTGTCGATGACATCCTTTGCTCGGGTGATTTTGTCCGTCGCTTCATGTACCCACTTGTGATATGCGCTTGTAATCGCCTCAATATCTTGATCTCGTTTTGTTTTTAATGCCTCCATTTGTTTTTCTGCTTCCAAGGTGATGCTTTTCTTTTCCGTTTCATACTGCTTTTGAATACTATGCAAGTTCTCTTCAAACGCAAACTTTGCTTCCTTAATATCTGCGTCTCTGCGCTGTTGTAATTGTGTCCTTTTCTTGTTGAAACCCTCCGTCAATTTGATTTTTGTTTCTGCTAGTTTTGCTTGTATTTCAGTGGTTAACGCTTTTAGTTTTTCTTCTAGATCGCTAATCATATCATTGGTGTCTTGGCGCAAGGATTCTATTTTTTGATCGCATTCTCGTTCCGTATCCGTCATCTTTTGTTCGTATTCATTAATTAATTCAACATATTCCCCTTTTAACGCAATATCTTTGGCTACACTCTCTTCAAGTGAGGATGCTTCCTTTTCCCACTGATTTACTTTAACAATTGGGTACTCTGTTAGAACCAACTCCATTTTTGTTAACAGAGAACGAAATTTCAATTCTTCATTTTCAAACAGTTTTGCCTTTTTCTTTAGTTCCGCAACTGCCTTTCTCAACTCAGCTTTCATCTCTTCAAGCGTCATAGGTGAAACAAAGACTTCGACAGGGGTTGGCTGATAAAGAAACGTCCCTTGGCTTATGTTTTGAAATGACGATTTCTTTGAAAGACAAAACGCTACTTCTTCACGGATCATTAAAAATAAAGGGGTTTCCGTTAACCAGTTTCCAAGTTCGTTTAACGAAGCATAAATCCCCTCTAAATCACCTTCTTTAATAAGAATGGCATATGGGAATAATTTATTCTCATCAATGATTCTTCTTTTCTCTTCCTCAGAAAGGGTTTTGGATGCTAAGTACTCACTTCCTAATTGAACAGAAAATCCCCCTTTTTTCAGGTGTTTTTCTACTTTCACCAAATCCAAATGTGGAATGAAATAAGGACGTTCTTCAAGCATTTTCAGTTTTCCTTGTTTACTCTTTTGTTCAGCATACCATTCACGAAGTTGTGCGATATGCTGATCAATCTTTCCTCGTACTTCATCGATGAGCGTTTCCTCATTCTCATTGACTCTTTTAGCATCATATTGTAATTCTATCGCGGCTTCTCTTGCCTCGTCATATGCAACATGGGCTTTTGCGATCTCTGTTGATAGTGACTCCAAACGAGTGCTCTCTTTGGCTATTTTTTCTGTTAGTTGCTCCACACCCGTTTCTCTTTGCTTGTTTGCTGCTTTCATTTGTTTCAAAGCAAAATCTGCTTCCTTTTGAATTGATTGAACGGTCTGTTCTAATTGTTCTTTTATTGCTAACTTCTTTTGCTGTGTCATCAAACTTTTTTGTTCTATAAGATCGGCACTTTCTTTCTCTTTTCTTGCTACCTCAAGCTGCCAATCTTCTTCATGCCTTTTTAACGCTGAATCTGTTTCTTCTTGTCGACGAGTGATGAAAGATTCCATTTCACTTCTTTTATGATCAATTTGTTCATCTTTTTCATTAGCTTTATTGGCCAATAGCGCTTCTGTTTCGTCTTGAATCGTGTTACGTACCACATCGAACTCGTGGTTTTTTTCTTTAATGGCGTTTTCCTTATCCTTCTCATGTTGATTTCGTTCTTCTTCCAATGAACGGATGGTGTTATTTGAAGAACGAATAAACTCTAGCGTTTTTTCGTAAAATGCTTTTGGATCTTCAAACATAAACAAATTGTAAAGGCTTAATAACTCTTGGTGTAACCCTTCCTTTTGTTTAAACCAACCCCCTACTTCCGTTAATTCCTTTAACGCTTGATCTCTTTGTCCATCAAGTTCCTTCATTCGTTTTTTACATTGTTCCTTTGATTTGTCGCTTTCTGTTAACGACAATTTGGTTCCATTGATTTTTTGTGTAAGAACTTCCTCTTTCGTTGTCCACACTCTCTTTAAATGGGATAACGTATCGTCGTACTCTCTTTTTAACTCCGGCGCTTTTTTATCTAGGATATCTAATTCCTCATTTTTCGCATTCATCAACGATTGAATGTGGTTTTCCTCTTGAAAATTCCATATGGCTGTTGTTTCTTTTAACTTGGTTGTTACCTGTTGTTGTAACTCTATCTTTTCCTCTTTTTTCTTCTTCGCTTTCTCAAATTCCTCTGTCGCTAGTTCCAACTTCAACAAACTGCAAAATGCTTGGTAACTGCTCACTTTCCATAAGAGATCCTTCACTTCCTTGTCTAAGTATATTTCCGATTTTTTTAGTTCGGATCTTTTCTTAGACAGCTCTCGTTCCATTTTTTCAAGACTATATAGGGCTTTCCCAATAAACGCTCTTGTTTTGTCTACATCTTCCAACGCATTTGTTGATCTTTGGGAATGCTGCAACAACTTCACAGAATCTTGTTTGAATTGGTCCAAGTCTGCAATCGTCTTTTTTAAACTTGGAATTTGCAAAATAGTATCTCTGTATTTCATAAAGGCATTGGTTAATTGGTTACGCTTTGCTTCTGTTTGATAGATTGCATCTTCAATTCGTGGTATTAAAATTTTAGAAAGGAGTGCCTTTGTTTGATCTGCTTTGGCAAAGTACGCTTCCACATCTCCCTCATCGCCATTAATTGTTGAAATAGCATCCCATTCCTCAGGAATAATGTTATATTGCCTAATTCGACCGTGCAAATCATCGTGTTCGGTGTTATCAAAAAATTCAAGTCGATTTCTAGTTGCTGTATTCTTTCGTAACCAATCTTTCAATTGCGTGGCACTTAACACCTGATTTTTTTCATTTAACAACCTTATGTTTATCGGGTGCAATCGTTCGGACACTTTATATTCGTACACATAATTAAAATAGGATAATGCATACTTGCTTGCGTGATTTATAGTAAAGCAAAAACCTGTGACAATAATTCTTTCCTCATCTTCCCACACCAAAATAATGTGTCCGACTTTGGTAAACTGTACAGTATCTTTAAAATAACGTTTCCCTATTCTTTTATTCGGAAGAATCGCTTGCAGCATCAGTTGAATTGTTGTTGTTTTTCCTCCGCCATTATCTAAAATCACAACCGAGTCTAATCCGTTAAATTTGAAACGCAAAAAATCTATAAACTTTGTTTTGTCGTAACGTACCCCTGCAATGATCACTTCTTTTAATAGTGGCATCGAGCGTCCTCCTTAATGGTATTATTCTATTTCATTTGACGTTTCTACTAAATCCTCTACGGCCTCTTCTAACGGTCTTTTTAATAGTTCGAGTAAAAAGTTTTTCCGTGAAGAATTAAAATAATAGAGGTTAATTAGTTCAACCATTTTTTCGGTTAAACGGATATTGGTTTCTTCATAAAAAGTAACCAAATCTTCTTCCTTAAGAAAGTTTAATACACGAAACAAAAAACCAATTTTATTCCATGCGGATTTCGTTTTATCTTCCTCATACGGACCCAATTCCTCGTTCCACACTTTTGAAATCCCTTCCAAATCAAGATGCGTTTTTTCCATGACATCAATAAGCACATTTTCTTCGAATTTATTGATTTGACCTAAATATTTGGTGATTTCCTTTTCTAAATCTTCTACTGCTAAAAATTGGATCGCTTGAACCGTTTGCTCATCGCTGTTGTAATATTTCGCTAGTAACACCATAATCGTAAAGTATGCGAGATACAAATGGACATTGGTGACTTTTTTTCCTTTAAAGATCTTCTCCCTCAGTTCTTCATTGGTGAACATGAATTTGTTGTTGTGAACATTTCTCACCATATACAACCGTTGATCTGCTTCTAAAATCACCATATCACTTCTCCTTGCGAAATCTTCCACGTAATCTCTGATTTCTTCGTTGTTATACGCAATTATTTTTTCTTTGTTGGATAATACACCTTCATGTTCAAGTTCCCGGAAAATATCAAAAGCGATCAGCATATTTTCTTCTCCATTAATCATTCTCGATCACCACTCCTCGAATAAATTTCCAATCTGTCATTTCATCTCCATTATCAAAACGAAGTTCCCTTGTGCTTCTTTCAATCTGAAACCCTTGCATCTTCCATAATTCATTACTTCTTTCCGCTAAATCGACAACTGCATGGAAAGCTGGTTCAAACACTTCTACTTTTAATTCGTCATTGCGTAAAAAAAGCACTTGTTCAATGCGATCCAGTGTAATCAAAAAGGGAAGAAAATCCGCACTGTCCATAATCTCTTGAAAGTGCTCTTTGTTTTCATTTTTCAACTCATTTAGCACATCTGATAAATAGACTTCTTCTCTTGTTAGTAATGGATTTGCGATTACTTCTAAGTACCCCCGTAAACGATCGACCTTCCATTTTCGAACAGTTTCCTCATGTTCAATTTGCCTTCTCTCCAATTCTTCATTGTAAGAAGGGATGTCGCCTCCTGTTGTACTTTCTTCTCTTGACTTAAACCGTTGGAGTTGAAACCATGTGGATGGATATAAACTTTTTTTATATTTCGTTCTAAATAGTAAAGACTGTAAAAACTGCTGCATTCCTAGTAAACTCGTTCCTTTTAATACTTTTTCAACGACATCTTTTTCAAAATTGATCTTTACTAAAAATGAACGATAGATAAGCGAGTCCAAGGATTGATTCATAAACCTCTGTAAATCCAATTTATCAACAAACAATTCCTCGTGTTCAGCGTTTGTTTTCTGTAATCCGCGTTTCATTTTTTTTATCAAGATTACCGCATTTCGTTTGTCGTCTTCTAGTTCACCTTTTTCATATTGTTTCATCGTATCATCGATTAAATTATCAATCTCTTTAAATACCGTTTTCTCTTTGTATAACTGTTCATTGACACGTTCTAGTTGTTTCTTAAACTCATTTTCTTTTGATACTTTTAAAGCTTCTTTCATAATGCGTTCCCGCAAGCGTTGAATATTGTTCTTTTCTTCTTTGACGTCAATGGACAACTCTTTTATTTCTCTTAACGCCCCGTCAAACACACCTTTTTCGATTTGTTGACGGAAAAAAAGGCTTTTAATCGACACTCTCATTTCATTGTACAACTCTCTCGTTTTAAAAAGCATTTCAATGCATTCAGAGGTAAGTTCTAAATAAGTCGTTCCATTGATTTTATAATCAACAATTTGAATCAAATGAAATTCTAAATACTTTAAACTCTTCTCTTCAAAATCCCAATACTCATATTTATGAGGAATTCCACGGTTTTGGAGATGGTCTTGGACAATGGTAATGGCTACTTCTCTCACTTCCTCTTCTTCTAGCTCATCGCCAAACTGTTCCAACACCAACGCTTTTAAAAAGTGCCTGATTTGTGTTAAGGAACACGTTTTCGAATTGTTTAACATGTGTTCCAAGATATATAAAAGGATCGCAAACCCTAAAGACCGCATGGGATAAGGGTATTTTCGAATCCTCTCCAACTCATATAAGGGGACCATATAAGCAAAACTTTTTTCCCTTTCCCCGCTATTTTCTAAAAACTCGTTTTCAATCAATGCGAACACTCATTTCTTTTAATAGATTACGATGTAAGGCTTCTTGTGGAAGATATCTTCGTTCCCTCAAAAGCCTTTTCATAATTTGGCATTCTTTTTTAGGAAAGTGAGTATAAAACGAATCATAATCATTAAATTTCGTTAGCTGATCCTTTCCCATTTTAGGCGCTTCAGCACCAAACTCATTTACCATATAGGAGTAAAACGGAACGAACGGCAAAATAACTGCATGATTTTCCATGTTAAGTTTTTTCCATATGTTGATTCCCTCTGGATCAATATCACCGAAATAGTAACTCGTAAATGTATGATCCCTATAGGCTTCTAATTCATCCAAATAAGCAAAACTAGATATAATCTTTTTACCTTCACCGTAGATCACAAAATCAAAGGTTGTTCCGTAAAACGAGCAGTATCCTTTTTTAAATAACTCCTTAAACGTATGAAAGGAATCTTTGTTTTCGATAATCAACGCATTCACTTTTTTTTGTTTTATTTCCCTTGCGTAATACATAAATGGTTCATAGGTTTTATAACAACGCAAAACTTGAATAGATAATCCGATATTTTTAAGAACACCCTTGTTTTTATCCAACCATTTTTCATTTCGAAAAATTTGGAAAGAACGTTCATTTAACGTTAACCAACCATCATCTTCTTTGCTTAAAAAATCATTAATTTTCAAGAAATACGGTTCCAATTCTGCATAATTTTTTAACCGAGTTCGGTAGTAAATCATATCCATTAATGGATGGAAATCATTTCTTATCTCAACATCTACAACCTTTTCTGGTAACGTAATAGTATACACTTTATAAAGTGCATCTCTTTTTTTGTTTGTCCCGCTGTTTTTTATGCGTTTAATCACATGTTCCGCCTCTAATTCAGTGATTATTTCATAAAAACCCTCGTACCGGATTTGACGATATACGTCAGGGTGATGCTCAATCAATTCATCCTCAATGACAAGCGATTCAATTTTCTTCTTTAATTTTGGATAATTTCTTAAAAATGCCATTACAATTTCTTTTGCTTGTTCTTTTGCTCCCATACAACACCATCCCTATTCTTATTTATCAACTCTTCCTTTTTAGTAAATCTTTTTTCTATATAAATTTCCTTAACCTAAATAGCTTTCGATAGAACTAATAAATTTCAAATCGTAACTTAGCTCTATAGCTACATAATATATAAAATTTAAAAGAAAACCCTACCTAAAAAAGGTAAGGGTTAGAATATTATTGGTATAGGTTATATAAGTTTTGACTTTCCTCCATCATCCTTTTTTTTAATTCTGTAGGACCAAGTACAAATGCATTTGCTCCGCAAGTTAATAACCACTGAACTAGTCCGTCACTAATAACAGCTTTCGTTTTTAAAATGAAATCATTGTCACCTTCTCTCGTAATTGGAACCTCTTTTCCAAATCGATCAATTATTACATTAATTAAATTATTCTTAAACTTGATTTCAATCCATTTTTCTTCTCCTCCGTACATATTGAACAGTTGTTTGGTATATTTGGAGGGGTCAAAGCTATTCTCTTTTTTAAATTTCTTGTCAGTTACTTTAACATTGACCATTCGATCTACTCGATAATGTCGTAGCTCTTTTTCTTCAGGATACCATCCAATTAAGTAATAATAGTCATTATTCCAAATCAAACAATAGGGATGAAGATAGTAAAATTGCTTATTACGACTCAGTATAAATTCCTTGTCCACATTGTATCTTCCATATTGGAATTGTATAATTTTTTGATCATTAATTGCATTATGGAGGTTATATATCGTATATTTTACTTTGCTACTTTCACTGTGAGCATTGTCTTGAATGAAAACTTGGTTTTCAAGCTTTGATGCTAAATGTTCACTTGTTAATTTCTTAATTTTAATAATAATATTCTCTTTTTCTACTTTTGTAATAAATCTTGCTGAAACAACAGCGTCAATTAATAAACGTAGTTCTTGAATCTCAAATAACCTATTTTGATAGCTGTAATATTTAGGTAAACCATTTTTATCTTGATTTACAATTAGGTCAATTACCTGAGAATTTTCGAACGTATTCAAATCCTCTTTTACTGCCTTTTGATTAAACCCATAAACCTTGTTAAATTGATTATTAAGTATATTTATTATTTCTTTGATTGTGAGCTCATTTTCTTCATCTGTATATCTCTCTAGAAGTTCTTTTAATATAAGAACCCTTTCTTTAGAACTAAGTTTATTGCTCATTACAAAATCCCCCGTATTAAAGATAATATTACATTTTCGACATTTAGTGGAAATTCCCTCCAATTAAATCAATATATATATCAGTCCTAAGTTTTTTTAAAAAATTCCTTGTGTACAGTACATCAAAAAGACTATAGTTTTTCTGAGCTATTAAAGTAACAATTAATAATATAATTAGCTAATATAACATCATTCTGTGCATATTTAATAGAACCCCCAAAATATTCTTTAACTATGAATTTTCTATATTTTCAAACATACTTCTGCCTTTACCACAAAAAAGAAGCTGATCTCTCAGCCCCTTCTTCACCTATTAGAGCATTTGTTAGCAATACAATATCATTTCAGCGGACAGTTAATTTAATATATTCTGAAAGATTTGCAATAACTCCCTCTCACCAACAGCTACTCTCTCATCCTCTTGCATAGTTGGGAAAAGTCTTAAATACGTGATAGGTTCCTTTTCTGTTATGACAGGATTGGAGTGATCCCCAGCATATAAACATAGCATACGGACTACACAAGGTCTACCACCTGAATAATTTCCTTCTCCTATATAGAAAAAGGAGAAGTAACTTACTAACTGTTCAGAAATGCTATTGTTATATGACGAATTGTATATATCTTTAAATTTACTGAACTTAGCATCGAGTATAACCGTACCATTATGCCACAATGAACCTTCTTTCTTTTTAAAGAAATCTACTTTAAGATCAGGCTTCTTTTTGGCTAAAGGTGTATAAAAATATTCCCCTCGATCTTTAGATTCTTTAGCAGAATTAGCATGGTAATGATCATACCATACGTGAATAACATTTTCGTCATTCTCAAGAATGAACTTAGAACCTTCAGGTATACTATCCTCAAAATAATAGTTTATAATATTCTCTTTTAGACCAGAGGTTAAGGTATGCCCTAATTGTTTAAAGATATCAACAACTTTAAACAAACAATAATACTCATATATTTGCCATGTAGGTTTTAAGACTGGGCTTAATTTTACAGTTTCTCCTTTTTGCTTCTCAATTTGCTGCATGGTTTGAAACATACTATTCACTTTGTGGTAATGATAGTCTTTAAAGTTAGGTTTAATATAGTTTCTTTCCACATTAGTGAGAAAAGTATGGTTTAGAAAATATACAATCTTATTTTCAAATAATTGTAATAGATTGGTAAGCGTCAAATACTCCACACCTTCTAATAATTACCGTGTTTTGTGATAATCACATTAACATCAATTGTTAGGAGGTTTTTTATGTCAGTAAGCGTCAAATACTCCACACCTTCTAATAATTACCGTGTTTTGTGATAATCACATTAACATCAATTGTTAGGAGGTTTTTTATGTCAGTAGATGAACGTAAACAAATGTGGGAAGATCGCATCGACGCCTACAGATCCAGTGGAGTGCCAAGTGTCAAAGCTTGGTGTGAACAAAATCAAGTAGGTGTTCAAAGTATGTATAGCTGGATGAAAAGATTGGAAACTGAGCCGACTCACGTCGCTTATCCTCTTACACAATGGGTTGCCATTGATTCATCCAACTCGATTGAAGAAACAGCTACTTTAACAGTTAAGGTAGGCGATGTTTCAATCGAAATTAAAGAAGGCTTCAGCCATTCACTTTTAAATGAAGTACTTCAGGTTCTTCAATCCCATGTTAAGTAAAACACCTATTCAACGAGTCTATTTAGCGGCGGGTGCAACAGATCTGAGAAAGTCGATTGATGGTTTGGCAGCGATTGTTCAAATGAGTTTCCAATTGGATCCTTTCTCTTCCAATCTATTTGTGTTCTGTAATCGCAAACGAGATAAACTAAAGATCCTTCATTGGGATCATAATGGGTTTTGGTTATATTATCGCCGACTGGAAAAAGGCGTTTTTCAATGGCCAGATGAACAAACTACTAAGCCGCTATCGATCAGTCCTCGCCAATTCAACTGGCTCTTGGATGGACTTCCACTTGAACAAAAACAAGCCCATCCAAAAATGAGTGCAAAATTTATCATATAGAGAGAATTGATCAACCACGACACCTCTCTATATGTTATTCTATTTATATGAGAAAAACGACGAATGAACTACTAGATACAATTGAAGAACTCGCAGCGAAAAATGCGGATTTGGAAAAACAAAAAGAAGTCCTAGAGGCAAAAATCAAATGGTTGGAAGAGCAATTCCGACTAAGCCAACAAAAGAAATTCGGGGCTTCGAGTGAAAAAACAAATCCGGATCAAATCGAACTTCCTCTTTTTAATGAAGCTGAAATCACAGCGGATGTAAAAATGGAAGAACCTACACTTGAAACGATTACTTATAATCGAAAGAAGCATGTAGGACAACGAGATGCGAAGCTTGAAAACTTGCCTACGGAAACGATCCATTATCGTTTATCCGAAGAAGAGCAGGTCTGTTTGTGTTGCGGTGAAACTGTACATGAAATGAGTACGCAAACAAGACGTGAGCTAAAAATTATTCCTGCTCAAGTAACAGTCGTTGAACATGTTCGACATATATACAGTTGCCGTCAATGTGAACGCGAAGGAATAGAAACGCCGGTTGTCACAGCTAAAATGCCTGCGGCAGTCTTTCCAAAAAGTCTCGCTTCTCCTTCTGCAATGGCATATATCATGAATCAAAAATACGTAGAAGGAATGCCGTTGTACCGAATCGAAAAACAATTTGAACGGCTGGGTGTCTTTCTATCACGCCAAACGATTGCCAATTGGGTAATATATGGTGCAACAAAGTGGCTCTCACCGTTATACAATCGCCTGCATGAGTTACTGCTTCATCTTGACCGTCTGCACGCAGATGAAACAACCGTTCAAGTTTTAGCAGAACCTGATAAATTAGCAACTTCCAAATCCTATATGTGGTTGTATCGATCTGGTCGGGATGTTTCACCGATTGTCTTATATGACTATCAAACTTCTCGCCATAGTAAACACCCGAAAGCCTTTCTAAAAGGATTTGCGGGCTATCTTCATGTCGATGGTTATGCAGGTTACCATGATATGAAGGATGTGGAGTTAGTTGGCTGTTGGGCGCATTCACGCCGTAAATACGACGAAACGCTCAAATCTTTGCCTGCAAGTGTAGATAAATCTACGAGTCTCGCAGCTGAAGGTCTTCACTTCTGTACGCAATTATTTAAAATTGAAAAACAGATAGAAGAGGAATTTGAAAATTGTAGTCCTGAACAGCGAAAAGAAGAACGTCAAAAACGTAGTCAACCTGTGTTGGACGCTTATTTGGCATGGCTAAAATCCAAACGCCCTCAAGTTCCACCTAAAAGCAAATTAGGCGATGCCATAAATTATAGTTTAAACCAATGGTCAAAACTCATTGTCTTTATGAAAGACGGGCGACTTGAACTCGATAATAATAGAGCAGAACGTTCAATTAAACCATTCGTTATGGGAAGAAAAGCATGGTTGTTTGCCCAATCGATGAAAGGAGCAACCGCCAGTGCGGTCATCTACAGCATTGTCGAAACTGCCAAAGAGAATCAATTAAATCCATTAAATTATTTAACTTATCTTTTTGAACACTTACCACAAATAGACCTAGATGATCAGGAAGCACTTGACCAATTCCTTCCGTGGTCAAAGTCCATTCCAAATGAATGCAGGATCCCTGCTAAACTTAAATAAAGAATACACTAATGCCCACCTGAAAAACTAGGTGGGCATTATTTGACGCTTACGTACATTTAATTTAGCCGATAGCACCAATATTAACACCCACTATATACACTATCTGATAGATAGCAGATATTCGTTAATTGGTGTGCCCCCTGTGTTAGGATAGATGTCGTAAAGGACTTTTAGTGTTATAATTATAAAAAACACAGAGGAGATAACGACATGAAAGCACAGCCTGGAAAAACATACTCAAAAGAATTTAAAGAGGCAATAGTTAAACGCATGATGCCACCTAACAACGAACCAGTCAAGTCACTAAGCGAGGAAACAGGCGTAACGGAAGTCACCTTATATAAATGGCGTAGAGATTCTCGAAGCAACGGTAACGCTACTCCAGGGGATGGACAAGGGTCTGAGAGATGGAACAGCGAAGATAAGTTTCTAGTTGTGATGGAAACCTACTCTATGAATCAAGCAGAATTAGCAGAGTATTGCCGTAAGAAAGGTTTGTATAAAGAACAGATTGAAGTTTGGAGATCGGCTTGTTTAAGTGCAAATGGTCGTGAATCTGATCAAACCAAGTTGTTGAGCCAAGAGTTAAAAGAAGAAAAGAAACGCACAAAAACAATAGAGCAGGACTTAAGAAAAAAGGAGAAAGCGCTTGCCGAAGCAGCAGCGTTATTACTACTTAGAAAAAAGGCCCAAGCGGTCTGGGGGGATCCCGAGGAAGAATGATTAGCCCGTCAGATCGCGCATTAGCAGTCGAACTCATCCAAGAAGCCAACCAAAATGGTGCGCGATTGACCGAAGCCTGTAAAGAGTTGAATATAAGTGTACGAACATATGAACGTTGGGTAGCTGATGGCGGAGTCAAGGAGGATCAACGTCCACTTGCCAAACGTCCGGAGCCGAAAAATAAACTAACTCCTGAAGAAAGACAGGAAATCATTGAAGTAGTTAAGAAAGAAGAGTTTGAGAACTTACCACCTTCTCAAATTGTACCTAAATTGGCGGATCAGTCGATCTATATTGCGTCAGAATCTACCTTTTATCGAGTATTGCGAATGGAGTCGATGCAAAACCATCGTGGTAGGAGTAAAAGGCCACAATGGAAATTGCCAGAGAGCTATTTAGCCATAAAACCAAATGAAGTGTGGACATGGGACATTACATGGCTTCCGGGTCCTATTAAAGGTGCCTATTTTAGGCTATACATGGTGATTGATATATTTAGTAGAATGCCAGTTGGTTGGGAAGTGTGGGAACATGAGGATGCCTTGTATGCGGAAGAGTTGATTAAAAAGTCCATTATCAGTGAAAAAATTGCAGGTAAACCGTTAGTTTTACATTCTGATAACGGAAGCCCAATGAAAGCCGCAACATTTCAGGCGCTATTAGAGAAACTAGGAATTACAAAATCCTATTCAAGACCGCGTGTAAGTAATGATAATCCTTATTCTGAAGCCATGTTTCGGACGATGAAGTATCGGCCAGAATACCCTCATCAAGGGTTTAAATCACTAGAAGCAGCACGAGAATGGGCAGGGAAGTTTGTCCGTTGGTATGCTTATGAACATCAGCATAGTGGACTAAACTTTGTAACTCCACATCAATGCCATACAGGGGAATATATCAAAATTCTTGAGAAGCGAAAAGAAGTCTATGAGCAAGCAAAATCCAAACATCCAGAACGTTGGTCGCGATCAACACGAGATTGGTCTGCTCACAAATCAGTAGCACTAAATCCAATTAAAGATCAACTAGAATAGTCAAATATATTACCCTCTTCATCAAGGATTAGTTTGTAAAAGGTAATCTTTGATGAAGAGGCCACCAAGCGATAGCGCGGTAGGATTTCGAATAATTTTTTGAAAGTAAAAAAACGACAACTTTCTTGACAAACACCGTGTGCTAATTAGTATGCTAAAACCATCAATTAATTGTAAAGAATATTGATGTATCAAAAAAATGAGCACCAATTATATTGTTAATTGGCACTCATATTATGTTGTAAATTTAAAATTTCTACTTCAATCGGAACCTTTAGAATATATATTTCCTCTTTTTTTATTCATTACATTATTTTCTTATTTTGTATAAAATATAGATAGGAATTACATCTTAGTTATAAACTTAACAAATATTTTAGGAGATGGTTTAGTTGGGGTATTTTGTTTATATTCTATAAAATAAATATAAAAGAAGGGTGAGCCATGAATGATATTTTATTATTATTGAGAACATTGACTAGAGGGGAAATAATAGCGATTATTCAACAGTTTGGTATTCCAGTAACAGGCTTCACGGCGAGACTAGACCGAGCACCAATTAAACTTTTAATCTCTTCTCTTAAAAGTGAATTAGAGAATGGTTTATTAAAACGTAAAAGAAAAAGAGGGAAAAAGTTTACGGAACCACAAGAAGTCTATGAGTATTTAGCATATCGTTATCTCCAAAATGATAATGAAATCGTTTTAGAAGAAATAGTTGAAAAAGTTCAGGTAGAAGAATACTATTCTAGGGCTGCTGTATTAGCCATTTTATACCTTCATTTTAAAGAGCTTCTTGAAGAGAAACGTTCAAAAATTGAAGATAATATAGAACAAGATGAATTTATATTAAAGGGGATTGTTGAAGAACTATCCCTAGAAGAAAAGATGGGGAGATACCAAGATAAATTACTGGAGAGTGAAAGAAATGAACAAGACTTAAAAGCTTTAGAATTAATGATCATAGAAGAACTAGGAGAAGAGGAATACTTAGAAATTAAAGAAAAAGTGAACCAAGGGGACGAAACTTTATATCGTATGTTACGAGAAACGAGAAATTTTGGCGATTATGTGCTTTTTGTTCCGTTCTTATTAGAGAATCGACGCTATACCCAAAAAGATTATGCATCGCTCTTAGTAGCTGTATTATTGGAATACAGTAAGAGAACCCAATCAAGTAAAGAGCGTAATCAAAAAGCCTTAGAGTATGCGGATAGAGAATTAGAAAGGCTTAAAATGGTGTTAAAGGAAAAAAATGATAAACATTCCAAACTTCTACAGGAAAATGATAAACTTCAAACAGAGTATAACGAACTTCACCATGAACTGCAGACATATAAAAGGGAATGTGAAAATCATCAGAGTTTTGTAGAACAAGCAACCCAACAAATCGTTGAAATCAATATGTTAACGAATTATATAAAACAGGTACTTGAAAAAGAACAGATTATTATTGTTACAAATGAAATCTATTTTCACAATAATTTGTTATTTGAAAATCGCGTAATCGACTTAGATACTTTCAACTCTGAGATAAAAAGTAAAATCAGTCGTTTCCTAGAAGGAAAAGTGATTTTTATTACTCGTGTTTCTTATCAGAGTACAGAAAAATGGATCAAACATTCCAGTTATTTGAAAGCAAAAGGTATACCTTATTGTGAATTGTCGGGGTACGAGATTGAAGAATACTTGGAGCAAATATTTGAGTTTTTATATACGAGGGAGAGATATACTCTATGAGAGTGGCAGAATCGAGACAGTTAGATCGTACAGATGAAAAAATGATAGAAGAGTGCTTTGTTATGGGGAAACTAGCTGAGGATGGGCCTGAACTACCAAGACTTGGTGATGAATTTGGAAAATCAGTGTCCTACCGTGATTTTAACGGAAATCAAGTTGTGGTGTTTTATATACAACCTTTATCACGAGAGCCAGAGAAATTACAAACCGTTTTAGGTAAATCGGGAACAGAAGTATATATATCATTTGATGATAAAAATAAGAGATATTTAGATAGATATGGCTATTCAAAGGAAGATGATAAGGTTGCTTTTTTAAAAGAACACTTCAAAAATCGCTTAATTCTATTTAGACCGATTTTATCCTACGAACATAAAGCTTTAAGGTATCATTATAACTTTCAAATTCTCTTGGATGAAAAGTTAGATACTCAAATTACACTGAATTCAAAATTCTTTGTTCCGCTTCCAACTTATTCGCAACACTCTCATCAAATGTTTGAAAGTAGATTAGTTTCTGCTAAACCTATTGAATTATCTTCCTATAACCATGCAATGGAGATCCCTGAATTTATCGTTTGTGGGGATTATTTATACTATATTGTTGAAGAAGATAGTTTTAAAAAATATAAGGTAAATCAAAATCATAACCTTTATATTTGTGAAAAACCCGAAGGTATTCGTCGTATTAAAAAACCTAAAGATTTCGAACGCTATATCAAGTTAGGCCATAAAGATGTTGCTTTTGCACCAATTGAAGAGACAAAAAAATGGATTGACGAGTGCAACGAATACGGTGAGAGTATACCTGATATCTTAAAGGATCGAGTAAGAGAAACAACAAAAGAAACGAAAAAGGATACAATAAAAGAGGATAGTAAAGTAAATCAGGATACTTCATCCTTCTCACAGGATGAAATTATTGTAAATGAGAGTGACTTTGTTCAACGTTTAGACTATTTGGCGAGAAAAAAGAAATTACGTTATGCCTTGGATGATATATATAATTTTCATACGTCTTTAAAGACTTCCAATTTCACAATACTAGGAGGTATGAGTGGTACAGGGAAAACAGAACTCGCTATGCTATATTCAGAAGCACTTAAAATGAAAATGGGAGAAAATCTCCTGTTTATTCCAGTGAGACCCTCTTTTACAGAACCGAGTGATTTATTTGGATTTTTAAATCCACAAACAGGCGTTTATCATGAAAGTGAAGTCGGTCTTGTATCGTTTTTATACCAGGCAAGTATAGATAAAAATAAAATGCATATGGTCCTATTTGATGAAATGAATTTAGGTCAAGTTGAGCACTATTTTAGTGATTTTATTTCCATTTTAGAGTTAGAGAAGGGGAAGAGGGTGTTGCGCCTTTTTAATGAGGGGGCAAACTGCGTTCAGCCTCACCTACGAGGTGGAATTCCTATCGGGGATAATGTACTTTTTGTTGGTACTGCTAATTTTGATGAAACCACTAGAGACTTTTCAAATAGAATGCTAGACCGTAGCAATGTCATCATTTTAGAGAAACTCTCCTTTTTAGAAGCTCAGAAATATGAGTTAGAAGATATCGATTCCCTTCAAGATTATGAAGAAAAGGAAAAAACTAAAGTGAACCATCCAGAAGCGGTGATTACAGCTAAAACATTCAATTCATGGATTAGTGAAAAGAAATCACTTTCATTTTTAAAAGAATATGAGTTATCGCTCTTAGATAACTTACATGAAGAGATTAGTAGCTATGATTCTCAAACAGGTGTTTCTTTCCGTATTGCTAAACAAATTGCTCACTACTTAGAAAATGTGCCAAAAGATGAAGAAGGTAATCTGTTCATCGAGCGTACTACGGCTTTTGATTATCAAATTAAGCAAAGAATTCTTTCTAAAATCCGAGGTCATAAAGAGCAAATTGAAAACCTTGTCGGTAATGAGGATGATTATAATGGAAGACTAGGTATTATCATCTCCGGAGACGGGGTAGCAAATTTTGAAAAATCTCTGGCTTATCTAAAACAAAAGGCGAAAGAGTTGAAACGAAATGGCTATACATTGTAAAAATCAAGTATTGCCCCTTCACCTTTATTTTGAAGATGTGAGGGGAAAAGTCTATGATATAACAAAGATATGGAATAAACAGTCAGAGATTAAATATGACGAGTTGCCTATTTTAATGGAGAATGCACGAATAGGGTTACGGTTCTATTTAGAATCAGAGGACATAGATATTCAAAATGCTTCTTTACGAATTCAAACAAGTAGATACCGCGATGTCGAAGAAAAAGAGATTTTTACGATTCCGTTATCATCTAAAGAGGAACTCCATTGGTTGTATCAGGGGGAAAAAAAGGATGAAGAATTTCCTTGGAGAATGGGCGTTTATTTTATTGAACTTCATCTAAACGGTAATGTCTATGTAGGTGGATTTAACGTTGTCCCTCTCCATTTAAACGTGAGTCAAGTAGAGAAAATGCATGATTTTTTAAACGAACAAGTGCGTGGGATTATTTATGATTTCGTCTATAGTGGGGAATCGTTAAATACTAATTCTAATCTGGATTTACCTGAATACTGGTACTATGATTATGCTCGTCAATTAAGTGAATATTACACGGGTTTTATGCACTCTATGACCAAACTCACCAAACGCCCTCATGAATATATTCAAACAATCTATGAGCCTTCTTTAACACAAGGGAGAACGGATAGTAAAAGTATCCGGTGGGCTACCTCAAATAAAGGGCAGGTCAAAAATCGAGGAGCTGCTCAACAACTATACACTCTGAATAAAAAAAAGCATTCTCATATCAATACAAAACCAAACAAATGGTTAAAAAATATATTGTTAATTTGGGCAAATGACATTTCTGAAGTCTCTTTAGCTATTCAAAAAGATAAGGAACGTCTAATCAAAAGGTCAAATGAATTAAAGTCAGAGTATGAAGGGATAATAGCGAGGAAGGAGAAGTTAGCCAACCGAAAAGATGTAGGAGAAAACACAAGAAGAGATATCAAAAGTCGTTTAATTATGTGTGAAAAAGATCAAGTTAAAGCTCAAAATCAATATCACATATTAAAAAATTGGCTCAATCTATGTAAGCGTCAAATAATGCCCACCTAGTTTTTCAGGTGGGCATTAGTGTATTCTTTATTTAAGTTTAGCAGGGATCCTGCATTCATTTGGAATGGACTTTGACCACGGAAGGAATTGGTCAAGTGCTTCCTGATCATCTAGGTCTATTTGTGGTAAGTGTTCAAAAAGATAAGTTAAATAATTTAATGGATTTAATTGATTCTCTTTGGCAGTTTCGACAATGCTGTAGATGACCGCACTGGCGGTTGCTCCTTTCATCGATTGGGCAAACAACCATGCTTTTCTTCCCATAACGAATGGTTTAATTGAACGTTCTGCTCTATTATTATCGAGTTCAAGTCGCCCGTCTTTCATAAAGACAATGAGTTTTGACCATTGGTTTAAACTATAATTTATGGCATCGCCTAATTTGCTTTTAGGTGGAACTTGAGGGCGTTTGGATTTTAGCCATGCCAAATAAGCGTCCAACACAGGTTGACTACGTTTTTGACGTTCTTCTTTTCGCTGTTCAGGACTACAATTTTCAAATTCCTCTTCTATCTGTTTTTCAATTTTAAATAATTGCGTACAGAAGTGAAGACCTTCAGCTGCGAGACTCGTAGATTTATCTACACTTGCAGGCAAAGATTTGAGCGTTTCGTCGTATTTACGGCGTGAATGCGCCCAACAGCCAACTAACTCCACATCCTTCATATCATGGTAACCTGCATAACCATCGACATGAAGATAGCCCGCAAATCCTTTTAGAAAGGCTTTCGGGTGTTTACTATGGCGAGAAGTTTGATAGTCATATAAGACAATCGGTGAAACATCCCGACCAGATCGATACAACCACATATAGGATTTGGAAGTTGCTAATTTATCAGGTTCTGCTAAAACTTGAACGGTTGTTTCATCTGCGTGCAGACGGTCAAGATGAAGCAGTAACTCATGCAGGCGATTGTATAACGGTGAGAGCCACTTTGTTGCACCATATATTACCCAATTGGCAATCGTTTGGCGTGATAGAAAGACACCCAGCCGTTCAAATTGTTTTTCGATTCGGTACAACGGCATTCCTTCTACGTATTTTTGATTCATGATATATGCCATTGCAGAAGGAGAAGCGAGACTTTTTGGAAAGACTGCCGCAGGCATTTTAGCTGTGACAACCGGCGTTTCTATTCCTTCGCGTTCACATTGACGGCAACTGTATATATGTCGAACATGTTCAACGACTGTTACTTGAGCAGGAATAATTTTTAGCTCACGTCTTGTTTGCGTACTCATTTCATGTACAGTTTCACCGCAACACAAACAGACCTGCTCTTCTTCGGATAAACGATAATGGATCGTTTCCGTAGGCAAGTTTTCAAGCTTCGCATCTCGTTGTCCTACATGCTTCTTTCGATTATAAGTAATCGTTTCAAGTGTAGGTTCTTCCATTTTTACATCCGCTGTGATTTCAGCTTCATTAAAAAGAGGAAGTTCGATTTGATCCGGATTTGTTTTTTCACTCGAAGCCCCGAATTTCTTTTGTTGGCTTAGTCGGAATTGCTCTTCCAACCATTTGATTTTTGCCTCTAGGACTTCTTTTTGTTTTTCCAAATCCGCATTTTTCGCTGCGAGTTCTTCAATTGTATCTAGTAGTTCATTCGTCGTTTTTCTCATATAAATAGAATAACATATAGAGAGGTGTCGTGGTTGATCAATTCTCTCTATATGATAAATTTTGCACTCATTTTTGGATGGGCTTGTTTTTGTTCAAGTGGAAGTCCATCCAAGAGCCAGTTGAATTGGCGAGGACTGATCGATAGCGGCTTAGTAGTTTGTTCATCTGGCCATTGAAAAACGCCTTTTTCCAGTCGGCGATAATATAACCAAAACCCATTATGATCCCAATGAAGGATCTTTAGTTTATCTCGTTTGCGATTACAGAACACAAATAGATTGGAAGAGAAAGGATCCAATTGGAAACTCATTTGAACAATCGCTGCCAAACCATCAATCGACTTTCTCAGATCTGTTGCACCCGCCGCTAAATAGACTCGTTGAATAGGTGTTTTACTTAACATGGGATTGAAGAACCTGAAGTACTTCATTTAAAAGTGAATGGCTGAAGCCTTCTTTAATTTCGATTGAAACATCGCCTACCTTAACTGTTAAAGTAGCTGTTTCTTCAATCGAGTTGGATGAATCAATGGCAACCCATTGTGTAAGAGGATAAGCGACGTGAGTCGGCTCAGTTTCCAATCTTTTCATCCAGCTATACATACTTTGAACACCTACTTGATTTTGTTCACACCAAGCTTTGACACTTGGCACTCCACTGGATCTGTAGGCGTCGATGCGATCTTCCCACATTTGTTTACGTTCATCTACTGACATAAAAAACCTCCTAACAATTGATGTTAATGTGATTATCACAAAACACGGTAATTATTAGAAGGTGTGGAGTATTTGACGCTTACAAATGTACTACTCCAAGGAGGATAATAGGATTCATCTGATAGTGAGAATGGTACTAGAACCGCCGCTCAACGATTGGGATTAACAAGAAGCGCTACAAACAAAGGAAAAGGGAGCGTCCAACCATGAAAAAAGAAAATAAAAAAAAGTGTCGAAAAGCAATTGCCTATTGAAGATTTTAATGAGGCACTAAAAGCTGAACTTGAATATCTACGTATGGAAAATGCATACTTTAAAAAGCTGAATGCCTTAGTTCAAAACAAGGAAAAATCACCCAAACAAGACAAAACGAAAGTTGTCTATGAACTAAGGAATGACTTCTCGGTGAAAGCACTTATTGCTTGGCAGTTATTCTGCGTAGTACGTATTATTACTACGTAAAAAAAATGGACCGTCCAGACAAAGATGCAGGAATTAAAAATACTTATAAAAGAAATTTATGATGAGCAGAAAGGACGATATGGTTATTGTCATATTAAAGATGAGCTTGTCATTCGCGGATATAAAAATAATCATAAAAAGGTTCAAAGGCTTATGAAGGAACAAGGTTTGAAAAGTATGGTTCGCATGAATAATTATCGTTCTTATAAAGGAAATGCAGGTAAAACTGCTCCTAATATTTTTATCGTAATTTTAAGGCAGAAAAACCAAATGAAAAATGGGTGACGGATATTACTGAATTTAAATTGTTTGGATACAAACTCTATCTATCTCCTATTCTAGATTTATTTAATGGGGAAATTATTACGTATACCATTGGCCCTAGACCTACTTACTCACTTGTCTCAAACATATTGGAGAAGTCTTTTGAGCGATTAAAAGAAAAGGATGAATTATCTCCACTCCGATCAGGGTTGGCATTACCAGATGAAACAGTATCGCCATGCCTTAAAAGAATTTGGAATAACACGGAGTATGTCACGTAAAGGGAACTGTTATAACAACGCTGTAATAGAGAATTTCTTTGGAATTATGAAATCTGAATTTCTTTATCTAAAAAAATTTGAAAGCATTGATCACTTTAAACAAGAGCTTGAAGAATACATGTGAACTACTATAACAACAAACGTATTAAGGCAAAATTAAAAGGCAAGAGTCCGATACAATACCGAACTCTTGCTCAACAACCGCTTAATATAAATCCGTCTAACTTTTTGGGGTCACTTCAAACTTCAACATCCAAGCGTTTTGTACTTTTGTTTTGAATTTCTACTTCAATTCATTTGTTTAAATGATATGTCTTACTGGATGAGAGCAATCCACTTTAATTTTTAGCGTTTTTATTTCTTATATACTCCACTTTTCAGTCAGGTAATTTCATCCTGTTCCCTTTGTTATTACAAATTGATAGTCCTCAAGGGATAAATCTTTGCTTTAATACTATGAACTATTACAAACCAATACAATCCGTGAATACTAGGGATTTATTTAAAATCCTTCTATTAAATCAATTTGGTTCATATATTGGTCTTCTTCATCTAATACAGTCAAGATAATCGTTTTAGCTATGTTTGTTATACTATTAATAAAATCAACTAATTCATCCCTATAAACAACATTAGTCTCTTCTATTTCATCCGAAGATCTAGACTCCTCCAGCACGAACCCTAATTTAATATAGTAACTAATTCACTATACAATATTTGATTTATAACCTTTGTTGATATCCCTAGTCCCCTCGAGAGGTATTTTGTTAAGTACTCCATATCAATTATTTTTTCTTCCATAACTAAACCTCTCTTAATTCAATATAATAAGTTTGAAAGGGTTAACATTCTTCGTTATTTCCATTTTCCCAAGGATATTCTATTGCTTTAGCAATTTTGCAAAAGAACTTGTCCTCTTGTTGCTCTCCATCTCACCAATCGATCTATGAAATCTAAGTGGCGATAAATAGTACTTTCAAATCACCTTTGCTCCTTATATAATAAGTCAGCCTTTTTCTAATGGCGAACATAAGTGATAAAAATTATATAAAACTTTTTTCACTAACGTTTAATCTTTCGGTTTTTTGACCATAAAGTAAATAACGCATTCGATTTTTTAACCGGAAAAGTATACGACTTGTTTTTTATTGTTTAAAATTGAATATTTTCCACACAAGCTAAATCCTGTCTTTTTATATCAGAAAGCTTTTCACCAAAGATACCTCTAATTAAGGTTAAACTATCTACGACAATAAAAGGACGGTTGTTAACAATTTCAAGTGCCCTCTCCTCATCAATATGAATAATTTGAGTTAACTCTTCCACGGAAGCTTTATTTAAATCAATTTTACCATAACAACGAGATTTGATAGTTTCTTCTTGCGAAAATGTAGAAGTTTCTCGTTCACTCTTGTGTGAAGAAGAAATACTGTTTTGAGTTTCACTATTTTCTTCAATCGGTTCGGTATCCTTAATGTCGCACCCGATTAATACTATTATTTGTAGTAAAATAAGAATGGATAGTTTCATAATAATACCCCTTGTTTTTAATAATTTTGAATGCAATAATTAAGTCACTCTATACTAAAGTTATTCACTATAAGAATGCATTAAATTAATTAACTTTTTACTGTAAACGGCCATAATTTCTTCAAATTGTTAAATCACTAGATTTTTTTACGGAGATGATAGACTTGAATAGACACTTTTTGTTAATTAGCTTCCTTGGCTTCCTTATATTTATTGGAATGTCAATTTTATTTATCAAAGGATATACATCAACAATTGATCTTTTTTTTACTCCGTTATTAAATATTGAAAGTCCATTAATTATCAATATCATGCAAGTAATCACAGAGGTTGGCTCTGTAGAAGCTATACTACTATTTTCAATAGTTATTTTAATATATTTATTGCTAATTAGGAAAAAGTACTTGTTTTGGTTTTTTTCAATTCTTTCAGCAGGGGGAGTTCTTTTAAACCTTACACTTAAATTAATCTTCCAACGAGAGCGTCCGGGTGATGCGACAGTAATAATAGAAACATTTGGACAATCCATCGGTTTAATTTCCTATAGCTTTCCTAGTGGACATACAATGCGTAGCTTCCTATTATTTGCTTTTTTATTATTTTTGAGCAATAAGGTTTCCAATCGTTATATTCAAAAATTTCTCTACTTTACATCTGTTTTCTTTTTGATAACCATTCCATTAAGTCGTATTATTCTTGATTCACATTTTCCAACCGATATCATAGCAGCAATAGCCGTATCTATTTTTTGGTTTTTTCTTACATTATATATCTTAAGCAAGTTTAGCAAAAACTCCTCTAAGGTCTCGGCAATGTGATCTATGGTCTGATGATCTTTAAACCAGAGACTACCATTCTTTGTATTGAGTTATATAAAATAAGGCATTTCAAGGTTTCACCTTGAAGTGCCTTATTAAGTACCAGGTGGTGCACTTGTTTTTCGCCATCATTTCTATTTTTCCTAATCCACAACACCTATAAAATGTAAAAATATCATAAATAAAATACTCTGTAAGAAAATCCTTATATAATACTGCTTCAATCAATAAAATAACGGTTCATTAAGCGATAATCCCGTATGTACGCTTCATAATAATGCAAGACCTCATCTACGTAAGCGTTACTTCGGTTATATGCAAATAATGCTTTCTCGATGTCCCCATTAGCTGCACCGTGATCAGATAAATATTTGGCAGCTGCAAAGGTAGCATCTTCGATTTCGAACGGATCAGCAATTCCGTCGCCATTGGCATCGATCCCATAGCCACTATGAAGTCGAATTAACTCTATACTAGTAATGTCAATATTATCTTCAATCTTACCCAAAGCACTCCCAGGATGAGACCATCCCACCCAGGTTCTCGGCATAAATTGAAAAGGACCAAGTGCCCCTACTGGACTCACTAGCGGATCCATCAAAGAAAATACAGTTTCAACTCGATGTACAGCTGCCAATAGTTCCCAGGGTATACCATATTCTTCTGCCGCTGATTGGTAAATTGGGTAATAAACTGCTGGAATTGAATGGTCTCCTAATATGTTTTTATAACCATATAGGAGGATCATTTGATGTTCCTTATAAATAAAGATACCAAGTATAACTACTATTATGATAATAATATTCCTAAAACGTTTTATTTTCAAAGGTGTCATCCTTTAGTTTAAGTGTGTTATTACAAAGTTATATCCCTTGTTAGTTACAAGAATAACTAATCAGAATCGGACTCTTTTACATATACCTTAGATGCGTCTTGAACAATTTCAACATTTGTTACGTATGCAGCACGGCAAATTAGGTGTCCAGCGACTGGTGCAGTTAAGAAAACAAAGAAGATACCTAAGAGTAGACGAATACTGACATATCCATCATTAATCCAAAAATATAAAAATGCTCCAAACAATGTGCACAGAACTCCTAGAGTAGTACTTTTGGTTGCCGCATGTGAGCGAGTGTAGACATCAGGCAAACGAATCATTCCAAAAGCACTAAAAAGGCAAAACAAGGTTCCTGTTAAGATTAAGATACCTGTAATAATTTCACTTACTGTGTTTGCGTTCAATTGCGACTCCCCTTTCAATAAACCTTGCTAAGGCGATGGTGCCGACAAACGATAGGATACCAATCAATAAAATCACTTCAAAAAAAGCACTTGTGTGTAGTAGTATCGAGTAAATTGCAATCGCAGCAATTAAGTTGATACCAATCGTATCTAAAGCAATTACACGGTCTGGCATCGACTTCCCCCTAATCAAACGGTAGATGCTAGCCATAATTGATACTGAGATTAACAACAGACAAAGAAGCAAAAGTTGTTGAAACACTACCGTGTCACCTCCATAATGGCCTTTTCAAATTTATCTTTGGCCTTAATCACAACATCCCTAGACTCAGGTATATCCATAGCATGTACTTGATAAGATTTCCCATCTTCTGCAACCTGAAGGACGATAGATCCGGGCGTCAGTGATAACAACAAAGCTAATAGAGTTACCTCCCACTCACCTTCTAATTTAGTTTCTAGCGTGAACACACCTGGTTTTATCTTTAATCTTGGTGCTGTAACTTGTCGTATTACTAAAATACTGGATGAGATTAGTTCTTGAATAAACACCAAGAATAACTTTACTATTGCAATTATTTTTATAAAATAAAATGACCTTTGAAAAAATTTGCGCAGGGCAAATAAAACGATTAATCCAATCATATAGCCTGAAAAAAATGACAAAGTACTCCAAGTATCATGTAAAAACATCCATAAAAAAGCGATGGCTAAATTAATTAATATTTGAGTGGGAAACAATCTCCATACTCCCCTTTCATGAGTGGCCAATTACCTCAAAACGTTATTACGGAATTGGATTTCCTCCAAACACTGCATTAATGTATAATTCTGGGCTTAGCAAAGCGTTTGCTGCTTGTTCAACATATATATAAATTCCCTCTGCTCCTAAACCAAGCGCTATAGTTATAACTGTTAAAAAGCCAATCGGCAGCAGTAATCCTTTTGTACTTCCTTTCTCCATTTCTTTACTTAATAATGTTTCACCCCAAAATCCGTTCATAAATACTTTCATGATAGAATACAAAACTAGTAAGCTTGTAATTAAACCAACAGCTCCTAGCCAATATAAATTTGCTTCAAAGGTACCTTGTGATATATATACTTTTCCAACAAATCCACTAAGAGGCGGGATACCAGAAAGTGACAATGCTGCGATAAAGAACATCCATCCTAACCCCGGATGATTTCGTATTAATCCACTCATTTCAGTGAGCTTGCCTGTACCAGACACTAAGATCATCGTACCACCTAGTAGAAAAATTAACGCTTTAATGATCATGTCATGAACTAAATAATAGATTGAACCAACCAATGCTGCTGAGGTGAAAGAAGCTAAACCGGCAATAATAAATCCGACAGCGATAATTACGTTATAAGCCAATATGCTTCGAATATCACTGTGGGCAACTGCACCTATTGCACCGAGCACCATCGTTAATGCACCTAAGATCCCAATTATTAAATGTGTAATTTGTGGTTCGTGGTAAAACACTAGCGTAAACATACGAAAAATCGCATAGATCCCTACTTTTGTTAATAGTGCACCAAAAATTGCGGCGATTGCCGTTGGCGGAGCACTGTATGAACCAGGCAACCAGTAGAAAAGAAACAAACCTGCTTTTAAACTAAAGACTATAAACAACAAAATTGCTACACTTGTCGTTAAGCCATCTTGCCCTACCTCTGCAATTCGAACAGAAAGATGCGCTAAATTCAACGTACCTGTAATTGCATATAAATAAGCAATTGCAATTAAGAATAAAAAGGAAGACATTACATTAATTAATACATATTTGATAGATTCTCTTAACTGAACCTTCTTCCCACCCATTGAGATTAAAACATAGGAAGAAATTAGCATTAATTCAAAGCAAACAAAAAGATTAAATAAATCACCGGTTAAAAAAGAGCCGTTTACTCCAGCAATTAGAAATAGAAACATTGGGTAGAAATAAAATAATTCTCTATCCTTTCCAATTGTATGAAACGCATACACTAAACACGGTAGTGCAACAATACTAGTTGTCGTGATTAGCAAAACAGCAAATGTGTCTGCCACAAAACTTATCCCAAACGGAGCTTGCCAACCACCTAATTGAAGTGTCTGAATTCCACTTGTTTGAACTTGGTAGAGTAATATAATACTAAAAGTAAAAATAGCGAAAAGCGTTATTACACTTAGCCAGCGATGTAATTGGGTATTGCGTCTAAAAATCACCATAATAATTCCAATGATAAACGGAATTATTAGTGGAATTATCACGAGGTTATTCATCTTCAATTCCCCTTAATTGATCCATATTGTCTGTCCCTAATACTTGATATGAACGATAAGCTAACACTAAGAAAAGCCCGGTGACCGCAAAGTTAATAACGATCGATGTTAATACAAGTGCCTGTGGTAAAGCATCTGTATACGATGTATTTTCTAGCCCTAATAACGGTGGCCCACCTGTTTTCAATCCACCCATTGTAAGAATTAGAAGATGGATAGCATGACCAATAATTGACGTTCCCAAAATAATTCGTAGTAGGCTCTTCGTTAGTACTAGGTACGTTCCTATCGTCATTAAAATCCCGACAAGAATTGCTATTAACGTTTCCATACACTATCCATCCTCACTTATACTTAAAATAATTGTCATTGCCGTCCCGATTACGGCTAAGGCAACCCCAATATCAAATATGACAGAGGTGGCAAGTTCTGTCTTCCCAAAAACGGGAAGATCAAAGTAACCAAACGTATGACTTAAAAAGGGGGCATCGACAAAAAACGAGCCGACTCCAGATAAAACAGCGATGAGAACTCCGACAGCAGCGACTGTTTTAAAGTCCACCAGAAAATGTTCACTAATCACTTCAATATTAAAAGCAAGATAAAGGAGAACAATTGCCGAAGCAGTCACAAGTCCACCAATAAAACCTCCACCAGGGTTATGGTGTCCTGCAAAAAAGAGATAAATAGAATATGTTAATATGATAAAAGTCGTAACTTTCGTAACAGTATGCAGGATAACATCATTCTGTTTCATTTCAGTTCTCCTTTTCTAACCTAAGTTTTATTAATATATATACACCAATACCCGCGATTAATAAAACAAGTATTTCTAATAATGTGTCTGCTCCACGAAAGTCCACAAGGATTGCATTTACCATGTTTTTTGCCCCTGCCAATTCGTACGCATCCTCGAAATAATTCGAGATTGGTTCAAACAAGCGGTTTCCCTGTGCTGATAAAGCGATAATTGTAACAAGTGCTCCTACACCTACGGAAATTATGAAGTTAGTTGCTCGAAACCTGACTCGACTAACTTCTTTTCGTAATTCCGGTAAATGGTAAAAACACAAAAGAAATAATGCTACACTTACGGTTTCAACAACTAATTGTGTCAGGGCTAAATCGGGTGCTCGAAATACAACAAACAACATTGATACAATATAACCAACAGCTCCTACAGCAATAATTGCTGTTAAACGTGAAGAAGCAAAAATAACAACTAGTGCTGCAATTGCGATAGCAATTACCAGAACTGCTTCAAACATATTAATTGGTGCATTGTTAGAGAGATCGAACGAAACTGCCTGCAAGGCAAATATAGAACCACCAACAAGTAAAATAATAAAAGTGAATATATACGCTAAATAATCACGAGTATATCCTGTCATGTATCTTCTTGTTAAAGCTAATGAGAATGGTTCAACCTTTTCAAGCATGGAATCATAAGCATTATTTAACACTAACACATCTGGGACGTGACGATACATCCAATACCATTTTCGTATAAAGATATACATAATTGTACCTAAGACAACAACTCCAATTGTCATAAATAATTCTGTATTAAAGCCATGCCACGCATAAATATCTACCTTAACATCCTCTACACCTAATCCTGGCATTATTGCAAGTATTGCAGGTTTTAGTAAATACTTAGAGAGAATATTCGGGAAAAAGAAAATAGCTATGACAAATGTTGCTAGTATAATAGGAGGAACTAACATCCCAATTGGAGCTTCATGTGCCTGCTTTTCTAGCTTCTGAGGCTGATATTTCCCCATAAATGTTTTAAAAATTAAGATCATACAGTAGATAAAAGTAAAAACACTTGCGATCCAAGCGATAATTGGTATGAGGAAACCTAGTGACTCCATTCCGAATATCGTTAGATCTGATGTGTTTAAAACACTGGTGAAAAACATTTCCTTACTTAAAAAACCATTAAATGGTGGCAGTCCTGCCATTGAGAGACTTCCGATAATCATTAATGTAAATGATATCGGCATCAAATTCATTAAACCACCTAATTTGCGAATGTCCCGCGTCCCTGTTTCATGGTCGATAATTCCTACAACCATAAATAAACAGCCTTTAAAGGTAGAGTGATTAATTAAGTGAAAAATGGCTGCGACAAAGGCAATTGAATATACCGTTGATTCATCACCATAGCCATAGTGCATCGAAGCAGATCCCATTCCTAACAAAGTCATGATTAGTCCTAATTGACTAATCGTGGAATATGCTAGAAGAGCTTTAAGATCTGTCTGTCTCACTGCCGTAATTGACCCAAAGATTAATGTAAATAGCCCTCCTGCTGTAACTAGCCAAAACCATTCAATACTTCCTCCGAATATTACTGTGAAGCGAGCAACTAAATAAATACCCGCTTTTACCATCGTTGCAGAATGTAAATACGCACTGATCGGTGTTGGCGCTTCCATCGCATCTGGTAACCATATACTAAACGGAAATTGTGCTGATTTTGTAAAAGCACCTAACAAAATCAAGAGCATCGCCGGAAGAAATAATGCGTCTGCGGCGATCACATCCACTTGGGCAATCATTCCGCGGATACTATATGTATCGGTAATCATTGAAAGCATGATAAAACCAGCAAGCATCGCTAATCCACCAAATATAGTGATTAACATTGACTTTTGAGCACCATATCGCGACTTTTTTCGCTGATACCAATAAGCTATTAAATAGACTCTCGGAATAAATGATGAGTTTATCGAGAGTTTGTAAAAAATTCACTGGAAAATTCATTAACAGGACAGTAAAATGATGTGTTTTCATAGTGTTTTCATAGTGTTTTCAAAAAAGTATGCACCAAATAAGCCTACAGTTATTCTATTTTTTAAAAATTGTCTAGGCGCTTTTAGTAAAGATGATTTCCTGAATGTTCAAAGTCTCTTTCTGACTACTGTACCAAGCATCTATGTGTTGACACATCATGATTGAGTATAGGCGGACATACCACATTTTTGTAGAGCGATGGCGCCCAGCTTCTAAGTGATAATCGACTTTTTCTCTTTTGTTCGAACGTTCAACTGAAGTTCTTCGTTTATAAATGAGTTTCCACTTTTCAGAAGATCTTGGTGTTTTAGTGAACAGACGAAGATTATCTCGCTTAAACGTATGAAATGTGCGGCCATACTTCGCTTTAGAACACGGAGTGGAACATGTATTTTTCGATCCGCAAGCTAGTGGACAACGCCACTTTTGGCGGTTTTGAGATATGTCAAAACCGTTGGGTTTCATTTCCTTACCGATTGGACAAATAGGCACGCCTATGGGAGAAATTTGAATATCACTTTCCGTACTGAAGTTTTTCTTTGTTCGAACATTAAGATCAATAAACGGTTCCACATTATGATGGTCCAGTAATTCGTAAATCGGTTCTGCATCATGTGCGGCATCGAGAAGGATTTTATCAATTGTGCCCAAGGTGTACCGTTGCGAAAATTCAATTGAGCTAACCACTAGGCTGACTGAATCATGCCGGGAAGCAGGATGTAGCCGTGGATATAGCGGTAAGTCGAATCGGCTATCGCTAGTGGATATCATGTAGAGATGATATCCGTTGAAGTACCTCTCCCTTGAACTATCCCAACCTGAGTCGATGTCAGGTTGAGAATATCGACGAGGATGAGTACAATTCGTTAGTCCTTGGGCACTACAATCACAAATAGGTTTGCTTCTTGGGTAACTCGCTGTTTCCACAGGTGTCCCATCTCCAACAACACCAAGGGAATGGGGATCTCCAAGCAAACCCAATCTCGCTGAAACCTCAAGAAATTGAGATTGAAAAAACGCGTATAATTGATCTCCCGGCAATTGTTTTTGTTTTGAACCATGGCGTAAATGACGATCTACTAATTTTCTAATAATACCAGGGTTTCTAGGAGTTGCTTTTTCACCCTTTTTCGGTTTTTTCTTCTTCTTCTTTTTTCGTTTGAGCTTAATAAAAGGTTTTACATTAGCCTTCTCAAAACCTGATAGCCGTCTGAAGAAGTCATAAAAAGTACCGACCCCTGGAACATCCCCAGGTTCAAAGCCGCTAAGGATCGTGTAAAGAGGAACACGATGGAGTTGGTTCACCCATTCTGTAATACTCAGGGTCGGACTTGTCAATAAACACAAAAGATAAGAGCGAAGCATGGAAGCAGGATCACGTGGCTCAGGACCTTTAACTGAATATAAATCATGAAGCCAAGTAGTAGTAAAAGAAAGATCCGTGATCCATAACTTTGAGATAATAGTCCAATCTTTTCGTACGAGAGTCAGTATACCGCCTGAGTAATGAGTATTTAGTTGGTCTAAAACGAAGTTTTGATATGAGATATGTGGTATTAGCGTAGGTTTCATTTAAATCCCCCATTTCACCGTATTGTTAGGAAGTCAATTCCTCCTCGGCGATTATTGGGGTTGCACTAAAAAGTCAAGTGTTTTTTTAGTTTTTTTATGATATTTTTCAACAATTAATTCCCAATTGAAAAAGAAATCTAAAGTAAAAATCCCACCTAGAAATAGGAGGGATACAAATAAATTGGCTCAAGAAAACCTTGAGCCACAAGGCTCGGCAAATGCCGAGAGTCTATTTAATATTTAGGAGGACTTATAATGTTTTGGATTATTTACTTTGAAACAACTAAGTACGGAATAAGGTTTAGTGGTTGCTTAAAAATTGTAAACCCTACTTTAATTTTCTGCTTAGTACTACCACTTTACTATATTTCTTGGTAGTTCCCATTAAAGGCAACTTGTTGCTAGACAGGTTGCCTGGGTTTCAAAGTTAAAATAATTTAAATATATATAGTCCTAATAAAAAACGCACTAACTGTTTTTATGGTTAGTGCGTTCTTTTGTGTTTTAGCCATCTCTCACTTCGGCAGATGGCAAACCGTCTCGATCCGTTCCTTTGCAGCTGGGATCACCGCATACGTAGACCGTGGATTTTCAGGAACAGAGTAACAAAAATAAGCTAATCGATCAATTCTAGTTTAATGCCTTATAGAGCTTTTAAAGTTTCATAGATACCTATGGGTGTTAGGAATGCGATGAAAACGTCACAGTGGTCAAATTTGAAAGAATTCAAGCATATAAAAAGGAACTGACTAAGGTTCCCTCAATCAATTCCCGATGATATAACTTTACCACCTAAAAACAGTCGTGACTTAAAGTTATTTTAAATAATTTTGAAAATAAATTGAAAGAAACTTGAAAGGGAAGTATATATTTCCAAACTTTCAGCTGACAATCATTAGTATTATCATAACTTCTCTTCTATAGTCTCTATTAATATATGATTCATTCTTTCTAGTAATTGGTTAAACAATATATCTCTTGATATTAATTCATTATATTCAAATATGATATTCTCTAAGGATTTAATTATACTTTCAATATTTTCTTCATTAGTTACATCTATTTTTTCATTAAGGATATTTGCCAATATCGCCAAGTTATTTGATATGTTTTCTGTCTTATTATTACTAAAGTAAACAGCTCTAGCTCCTTGTCGCATTAAAGATTTATTATAAATATTTATAACATTGCTATTAAGTAACTTTAAGTTTTCAACATAATCTATTAAGTCCCCCATATATTGTTGAAACTCAACTTCCCACAACATTCTATATTGATCATTTTGTTGTTTTATATTAATAAAAAAATAACTATTACCTAAAATATTTATTACAAGTAGAACAATCAAAAATTTTTGTCTCATCCTCTCCATCCTTTCAAAAAAACTAAATATTTAGTAGCTAACTCTATAATATTTACCATATCATATTTTACATAATATTGAAAATAATATTTTTTTGTAAAAAAAATAACATAAATTGTTAAAATTTCTAGACTTTTGTAATAATTCAATATATTATGGAATAGTAAGACGATTAACTAATTTTAGGAGGTTTTTATAAAAAAGAACTTAAAAGCTTCATTCATTATGCTACTATGTGTATTCTTGTTAATGAGTAATTTACTTCCTACATTTGCAGCTGAAAACAAAACAGAAGATGAAACATTTGAACCTTTAGTGTTTGATGAGGAAACCATGGAATTACTTCCAGCCCAATTACGAGACCATCTCACTAAAGAAGATGAATCTGATGCAGGTGAGTTGGTAATGGCCGTTGCTACAATTCATGTTATTGAAGCTAAAGGCGGGAAAAATAAGCAAATTGCAGAAATCAACTATGATTTTAGCACTGTAGAAAATATAAAAAAATATAACGAGGATTTGGACTTACTAACAAATAATGTTGATGAAGCATTAGTTACATTAGGTATTATTGATGAAGAAGATATAACCCAAGAAGAAATGGTATCTGCTCTTAGTAGTAGAGAGACTACACATAGAGGGATATTAACCACTGGTGTAAGTGCACAGCGTTATATTGATCCTAATTGGCGTTATTATTATCAATTGCAAGGTTGGTGGAATTGGTTAGATTCGGGGTTTTCTTCATCACACGATCGTTTAGGACTTATTTGGCAAAGAGAATTTAGTAGTCAAGAAAGTACTCATCATGCTTGGTCCACTACTAAATCTACACATCCTACAACTACTAAACTTACAAAACTTCCATATCTTAATAACTTAAACTTTCTAAACAAAGGTGTAATGTGGAAACATAATACTACAGCAAGAACTGAAGGTACTGTTACTGCTCAAGTTTATCATAGGACAAACTTTAGTGGTATGCATTGGGGAGTTGCTTTTGAATATGTATCGCCTGGTAGTTCTACTGCCGATGATAGATGGAGTGCATTAATACATGATCTAGTATTTAGCTTATCTGGTTTGGTTGTTCCTTGGGAAAGAAGATATAAAACTGGTATAACTATCACTTTGCCTTAAAGTTTATTCCCAATTTTTTACTTTAATTTAGATAAATTATAATATTTCTTGAATTATATTAGGTTTAATAACCTAGAAACAGTGAAACAGATCCAACCAGTTAGTGGCTTGGATCTGTTTATTTTATGTTTACCAAAGAAAAAAATGTAAAAAACTCCACAGTAATTAGTAGTTAGCAATCTAAATTTGTTTAAACATCGCACTTTTCATAATCAAAATTGATTTCATTAAACCATCTGTTATTCATTTTTTTCTCCGCTAAATTCAGATTAAGAGCCAGCTTATAAAACGCTTTCCAACGTATGTTTCCGTATGTCACGTGACTGATCGGCGGCTGAAATCTATGACAATAAACTGTGAAATCGTTAATGTATTCAGCATCTTCGCTCATATAACGCTTTTCAATCAAAAACCTTTCCATTGGTGGTAGCCTTCTTACAGCCCTTTCAACGCGTTCACAAAAAGCTCTCCGCTCCTCTTGATCATTAGCATTGCTTACAGCAATTTGTGCTGTTTGATCACTTGTTGAGTTAGTAGGACCATGAAACCTTTCAGAGTAACTTGCAGTTATTGATGCTTCTGCATCTTCAAAAGATAGGTATTTATACAATCGATATCTTGAAAGATATTTCTCAACTTCTTTTTGTGTTTCCTTCTGGTCTAGCTCTGGCAGTTCAAAACTCATAAACTTAAATCACCTCAATCTATTTTTATAGAGGTAAACCCCGAGATAAATCGGGGCATTATCTTTAATCTAGTTCGTCGGCATTGTCACCGAATGGATCTAGGTCGTCTTGACCACCTTCGTCAGTATCGACTTCTTTATCCTTCACTGCAACATTTCCACTTAAGTAACAGTTTCTTGAAGTCATCTTTACAGAAACGTTCGCCAAATTCCGTTTTGATCATTTCTAAGGTGCTTTTGTAACACCAAGTGCCATCCTCCTGGTAGTTCTTTATTGGTGGAAACACTTGAAAGAACTGATCTACACTTGTCCACCGCAACTGCTTTTCAAGGATTTCTACTAATCTCACAAGGTCAAAATCTGCTGGTCTCGCGCCATCCTTTAAAGCCTTACCAATCGTAATTATTGAGTTGTAAGGATTGTTAATGTTCATTTTTATATCACCACCTTTCCATTTTTTGTAGGATTAATCTCACCTTCTGTCGAATATTAGAATTTAGAAGGGGAGGTGATTATTTTGTATTCTTTCAAAAGTGCAGTTGGCCAGATGTTAATTTACTTTGATAAAACATTCGGTCAATACGCTTTAAAAATTGGTGATACTGTTTATGAACACCACCATAGTGCTGAATCTGCTGCTGATAATGTCTATATGCATTCAACAGGATGTTATAATTGGGACTCTCTTGAAGGTGTAGTCGAAACTCCTTCTGAATTAAGTGCTTGGGAAAGGTTATAAACCTTCTTTATTACAATTTTCCTGAACAATACGTTTGAATTGTTCAATCTGACTTGGAATAGCTTCGTTGGTAGGAAATCCATTTTTAAAAACATTCCATCTTGCCCAGCGAAATGTAGAAATAGCTTCCCGAAGATCTAAGTTGTATTTTCTAAAAACAACTTCTATTTCTTTAATAGCTTTTCTTTTTTATTACCAACCTCTGTTGCAGCAGGGGTTTCTTTTTCTTTTTCTTTTTGTTCCATCGTTTTCACCTCCCTTCAAGTTACTGAGCATTAGCTATCAATCTATTTAATGGGTTGTGTTGTTGCTGGAAATTTATTCGCATTCTCTCAATTCGGTCTGCGAGCTTTCTAGCTTCGAATGACTCAATATCTTCCTGGTAGATGAATTGAATTTTGCTATATGATCTAAGAGCTTGTATTATGTAGATCATTTCTTCACTATCAAACTGCGGTTTAATGAAAGATATAAAGGGGAAAGTCCAAGAATTAATTCTAACTTACGATACGAATTGTCCTTTTAAAATTGCAAAATTCATGGGAGTACATATTGAATTTCTGAACTTAGGAAGTCGGTTAGGACATTACGTTAGAACTCGAAGGGTATCGGTTACTACTATTAACCAGAATGCAAGTAAGGATCAACAGTTTTTTACTTGCATCATGAATTAGCCCATCATGTATGTCATCCTAAAATAAACACCGCTTTTCTTGATAGACACACTCTATATTCTTCAGACAAGATTGAAATTGAAGCTCACACATTTGCAATTGAATTAATATTTGCTAATAAAGAGATTGTTACCTTTGAAGACATAGAGAAATATGGGATACCTAAACAATTAGCGTTACTTAAAAGTTTAACTGATAAAAATTTTTAACCTTGAAACAGAACATACACTCTTAAAAGGAGATGATTTAATGGCTAGTTTTAGGAAACGAGGTTGTACTTGTGAGAAAAAAAGATGCACTTGTGGAGCTAAGTGGGAGTACAGAATTAAATATACAGATCGGCGCACTGGTAAGCAAAGAGAAAAATCTAAGGGTGGTTTTGAAACTGTTAAGGAAGCAAGACTTGCGGCCGCTGAGGAAGAATTAAAGATAGAACAACTTGGTTTTGCGGAGAACGGGGACGAAAGAGTAGAAAGGTATTTTTCTGAATGGCTAGAAGTTTACAAAAAACCAAACGTAAAGCCAATCACTTATAGTGTCCAGGAACGGAACGTACGTTTAAATATCTTACCTTATTGGGGTAATTATCGGTTAAAAAACATCGCAAGAACTGATTACCAAAAGTGGATTAATGAACTAAGGATTAATTATAGCGAGGGTACTGTCCGCAGAATACACAGCATTTTCAGTTCTGCTATGAATGACGCTGTTCATGAATTTCGCATAATTCGAGAAAATCCTATTCAAAAAATCAAGATACCAAAAGATGTAGAGAAAACAAGACGAGTTAAGTTTTTCTCAAAAGAACAATTAGAAATATTTTTGAACTCACTTAAAAAAACACAAAAGAATGCAAAGTATCAGCACTCTATCCAATATTATGTTCTTTTCGCATTAATGGCTCGATCCGGGATTAGGATAGGAGATGCTTTAGCGTTAAATTGGGATGACCTAGATGACCTAAATAAAACCATATTCATAAATAAAACACTTGTTTATCCTTTAAATTCAAATCCTTACATCTCGACACCTAAGTCTAAAAAGAGTGAACGAAAAGTCAGGCTTGATGATCAAATATTTAAGTTATTAAAGAAGCACAGACTTAATCAAAAAGAAGTTGTTATGATGTATGAAAATTATAAAGCTTCAAATGAAAGTATTATGTTCCATCAGCACGATGGTAGATGGTTAAGAACAAATGTTGTTCGAGAATATTTTAAAGAGGTTTGTAAAAGATGTAATCTTCCTATACTGTCACCGCACGCACTAAGACATACACACGCCGTTCATTTACTGGAAGCTGGCAAAAATTTAAAATACGTATCCGAGCGACTTGGGCATGCTAGCGTTAAAGTCACTGCAGATACGTATCTACACATTACAGAAAAAATGGAAAATGAAGCATTGAAACTCTATTCCACGTATATAGAGAATTAACTTCGGTGGGCATTTAGTGGGCAAACACTATAACCCACCGAGCAAATCCCTTGTGTTATAAGGTTATCCTATACTACCTTCCATCTCGAACTTGATAAGACGGTTCATTTCTACTGCATATTCCATTGGTAATTCTTTTGTGAATGGCTCAATGAAGCCCATAACGATCATTTCAACAGCTTCTTGCTCTGTAATTCCACGGCTCATAAGATAGAATAATTGATCTTCTGACACTTTAGAAACCGTAGCTTCGTGTTCTAGCGTAATGTTGTTGTTGAATATTTCGTTATATGGAATTGTATCAGATGTTGACTCGTTATCCATGATTAGAGTATCACACTCAATTTTAGACTTTGAGCCATCAGAATTACGGCCAAAGTGACAAATTCCACGATATGTTACTTTACCACCATGCTTTGAAATCGATTTCGATACGATCGTTGATGAACAGTTAGGTGCTAAGTGATGAACTTTTGCTCCTGCATCTTGGTGCTGCCCTTTACCGGCAATTGCGATAGAAAGAATTGTACCTTTCGCGCCCTCACCTTTCATAACAACGGCAGGATACTTCATTGTTAGCTTAGATCCGATGTTACCATCAACCCATTCCATTGTTGCATTTTCATATGCTACGGCACGCTTTGTAACTAAGTTAAAGATGTTTGGTGCCCAGTTTTGGATAGTTGTGTAACGACAATAAGCATTTTTGTTAATGATGATTTCAACAACCGCACTATGAAGTGAATTTGTTGAGTAAACAGGCGCTGTACAGCCCTCTACATAGTGAACAGAGCTATCTTCATCAGCGATGATTAATGTTCTTTCAAACTGCCCCATATTTTCAGAGTTAATACGGAAGTACGCTTGAAGTGGAGTTTCACATTTTACGCCTTTAGGAACGTAAATAAATGAGCCACCAGACCATACTGCTGAGTTCAACGCAGAGAACTTGTTATCCGCTGGTGGGATCACTGTTCCGAAGTATTTTCTAAAGATTTCTTCATCTTCACGAAGTGCTGAATCCGTATCTTTAAAGATTACTCCTAAGTCAGTTAAATCTTGTTGCATATTGTGGTAAACAACTTCACTTTCATATTGAGCTGAAACCCCAGCTAAATACTTTTGTTCAGCTTCAGGAATTCCAAGTTTATCAAACGTATTTTTAATTTCTTCAGGAACTTCATCCCAAGACTTCTCAGATCTCTCTGAAGGTTTTACATAATACGTAATATCATCAAAATGTAAGTCTGCTAAATCGCCACCCCATAAAGGCATTGGCATTTTGTAAAATTGCTCTAATGATTTAAGACGGAAGTCGAGCATCCATTCTGGCTCTTTTTTCATTCTTGAGATTTCCTCAACAATTTCCTTCGTTAAGCCTTTTGCAGAACGGAAAATAGATACGTCTTTATCGTGAAAGCCATATTTATATTCACCAATATCAGGCATTTTTTTCGCCACTGTAAACCCTCCTTTAGTTTTTGCCAACAATTTATGCTTCGCTCATGGTGAGGGAATAATCGTTTGCATTTCAATTTCTCAATTCCTAGTTGAATTACACTAGCTTCAACTAGGAATTCGCTTTGAATTCATAATTCATAATTCATAATTCATAATTCATAATTAAACTATTCTTCTTCCTCTGTGTTTAAACCTTTTTCCATTGCCTTCCATGCTAATGTTGCACATTTAATACGGGCAGGAAACTTGCAAACACCTTGAAGTGCTTCTATATCACCAAGATCAAATTGATCTTCATCGTAATCTTTACCTTGCATGATATTTGAGAAAATATCAGATAATGCAAGTGCATCTTCAACCGTTTTCCCTTTAACAGCTTGAGTCATCATCGATGCAGAGGAAAGACTTATCGAACAGCCTTCGCCTACAAATTTCGCGTCGACAACTTTCCCATCTTCTACCTTCATCTGTAGTTGAATACGGTCCCCACAAGTTGGGTTATTCATATTAATTGTAAGTGAATTCCCTTCGAGTTCCCCTCGGTTACGAGGATTCTTATAGTGATCCATGATCACTTGGCGATAAAGGGTATCTAAATTGTTACCTGAAGACATTGCCGAAGTACTCCTTTGTTTTTATTAACGCTTTAACAAAAGCATCGATTTCTTCTTCTGTATTGTAAAGGTAAAAGCTGGCTCTAGCCGTTGCCGATACATCTAACCATTTCATCAGTGGTTGCGCACAATGATGTCCAGCTCTCACTGCAATACCTTCCGTATCAAGAACGGTTGCCACATCGTGAGGATGAACATCATCACAATTAAATGTCACAAGCCCTGCACGAGTTTTCGGTCCATATACTGTAACGCCTCCAACTTCACTAAGTCGGTTCAATGCATATTGAGCAAGCTTATGCTCATGCTTCTCGATTTCATCTAATCCAATTTCTTGAAGGAAATCAATTGCTGCTCCAAATCCGATTGCACCGGCTATAATTGGGGTACCACCTTCAAATTTCCAAGGAAGTTCTTTCCAAGTAGATTCTTGAAGTCCAACAAAATCAATCATTTCACCGCCAAACTCAATTGGTTCCATTTTATTTAGAAGTGCTTTTTTCCCATAAAGAGCACCTATTCCTGTTGGTCCACACATTTTGTGGGCAGAAAAGGCAAAGAAATCACAGTCTAAATCTTGGACGTCAATTTTCATATGAGGTGAACTTTGAGCACCATCAACGACCATAATTGCGCCATGACGGTGAGCAATTGCAGCAATTTCTTTTACTGGATTGATTGCTCCAAGGACATTGGATACTTGCATAACAGAGACAATTTTCGTATTAGCTGTTACTGTATTTTCTACATCAGCTAAATCAATTGTGCCATCTTCTTGTAACGGAATATATTTAAGAGTTGCTCCTGTCGTTCTTGCTACTTGTTGCCAAGGAATGATGTTTGAATGGTGTTCCATTGGGGTAATCACAATTTCATCACCAGGGCCTACATTTGCCCGTCCGTAGCTAGACGCAACAAGATTAAGTGCTGTCGTCGTCCCTCTAGTAAAAATAATCTCTTCCGTTGACTTTGCATTAATAAATTTTCGTACTTTATCCCTTGCACCTTCATAACCGTCAGTAGCCATAGTCCCAAGGGTATGAACCCCACGATGAACGTTCGAGTTATACTTTCGATAATATTCATTTAACTTCTCAATAACTTGAATTGGTTTTTGAGAAGTAGCAGCACTATCAAGATAAACAAGGGGATTTCCATTTACTTGTTGGTCAAGGATCGGGAACATTTTACGGACTTCTTGAACATTCATTAGTTAACTTTCCTTTCTATTACCTCGATTAAACGCGTTTTTACAGCTTCAACTGGCATTTCCTTCACAACTGGTGCTAAGAAGCCATGAATAACAAGACGTTCTGCTTCTTTTTTCGGAATACCACGGCTCATTAAGTAAAACATTTGCAGTGGATCAATACGACCAACACTTGCTGCGTGCCCTGCTGTTACGTCGTCTTCATCAATTAAAAGAATTGGGTTTGCGTCACCACGTGCTTTTTCACTTAACATTAAGACACGTTCTGTTTGCACTCCATTTGATTTTGATGCGCCATGTTCAATTTTTGAAATACCATTAAAAATTGAGCTTGCACTATCTTTCATAACCCCATGAGTTAGGATTATTCCTTCAGAATGCTTTCCATAATGAACAACATGAGAAGTGAAGTTTTGACGTTGCTCACCAGTTCCGATAGTTACCGTCTTTTTATCAGTAAATGATCCCTCACCTACTAAAAACGTTTTATTTTCTGAAACAGTGTTTCCGTCATTCAATTGGCCTAATGCCCATAAAATTTTAGCATCACGCTCTGCATGTCCACGACGGACTACATATGTCGTCACACCTGAGGCAAAGTTGTCTACTGCTCCAAAAGATACTGTCGCTCCTTGAAGTGCATAAACTTCAGCAATGATGTTCGCTACTGCAGTTTCATTATCTTCAGAAACATAATTTTCAACATATGTTACTGTACTGTTTTCATCAGCTACGATTAATATGTGATTGAAAAATCCAGACCCACCGCTAATAGCGTAAATCGCTTGAAGTGGAATTTGCACATCTACATTTTTTGGTACATAGATAAATGTCCCACCATTAACTAATGCCCCGTGCATAGCAGTTAAACTATTTTCATCTTGTGTAACTGCTTCTTTCATAAAATACTTTTGAACAAGATCACTATGATCTCTTATTGCTGTCTGGAAATCTGTAAAAATGACACCTTGTTCTTTTAACGAGTCAGACAACTTAGAAAATGCTAGTTGTCCATTTCTTTGAGCAAGGACATTTTGGTCTGCCTCTTCAGAAATAAGCCCCTTGATTTCTTCAGGAAGCTCAGCTCCTGCTGGCTCTACTGTATGAGTAAATTGACTAAAGTTCCATTTTTCAATGTTTGTTTTATCAGGTTTAGGTAATTGCTTTGTTCCAACTAACTCTAAAGACGAAAGACGTTGATTAAGAAACCATTCAGGCTCATTGGCGTCTTTAGAGAACTTGGTTACGTATTCACGATCGAATTGAAGTTGCGTATCCACTGACATTGTGTCTCCTCCTATACTAAAAGCGCAAGCGACCTGCTTAGCCCCGACAAGCAAATGTTCTGGCAGTAAAAAGTGCGGTCTTTCACTTTTTATCTGACAGGTTATTTGACCTCGAGGGGCTGGGCGCTGCAGCTAGACATCAACTATATTAAGATTGGTAATTATTTGTTTTCGTAGCTTATGCTTTTTGCCCTACAGTTTCATCTTCAATGCCTAATTCCTCTTTAATCCAGTCATATCCTTCTGCTTCTAAGCGCGCTGCTAATTCTGGGCCACCAGATTTAACGATACGACCTTGCATCATAACATGAACAAAATCAGGAGTAATGTAATTTAATAAACGTTGGTAGTGAGTGATGATTAAGCAACCAAACTCAGGTGAGCGCATTGCATTTACACCATTTGCTACAACCTTAAGCGCGTCAATATCAAGACCAGAATCGATTTCATCTAAAATGGCGATTTTCGGTTCTGTCATTAATAATTGAAGAATTTCATTACGCTTTTTCTCTCCACCAGAGAAACCTTCATTTAAGTAACGTTGTGAATATTTTTCGTCCATTTCTAGAATTTCCATCTTTTTATCTAATTGGCGAATAAACTTCATTAATGAAATTTCATTTCCTTCGCCACGTTTTGAGTTAATAGCTGAACGTAGAAAATCAGCAGTTGTAATCCCAGAAATTTCACTAGGATATTGCATCGCCAAGAAAAGTCCTTCACGAGCTCTTTCATCAACTTCCATTTCTAAAAGATCTTTTCCATTAAAAGATACTTCTCCGTCAGTTACTTCATATTTAGGGTGTCCCATTAAAGCAGAAGCAAGAGTTGATTTTCCTGTTCCGTTTGGCCCCATGATTGCATGGATTTCGCCACCCTTTACCTCAATATTAAACCCTTTTAAGATTTCTTTACCTTCAATAGCAACACTAAGGTCTTTAACCGTTAAGTTTGGTGCAGTCATCGTAATTTCCCTCCATATAAACAATGTTATTAAATTTTTTCGATTATAAATTATAATCGTTTCATTCTCAATCTATTCTCATTCTAATCTTATAACAAATAATAACGCACTTCAAGTATCAACACTCAATTTTAAAAACTTTTTATACATTTATGTTTAGAAAGTGCTTTGAAACTATGTAATTGTCCTATTTACAAGAATATTTAAAGCGTTTTCACATTTTAGTTTGCGTATTGAGCAGGAAAACATGTATGTGTCATGTGATAATTTTATTTTTATCAATTGTTATAAGACAATTCTCAATTAGGTTAGCTCAACTAATAATCAATTATGAATAATCAATTGAGAAAAGTCTACCCTTTTATCGTAATTTTTTTAAAAAAATCACTAGCTGAAAACAACTTTCAATTCAAATTAGTTAAGATGAATTTCCATTTTGAAATATATATTATAAACAACGCTATTAAGATAAAACAAAAAGAAAGTATGCTGGAGATTAACCAACATACTTCCACACATTTTTTAAGATGAAATGTGCTTTAAATTTGTCATGATTGATGAAACAACTTGCAGACCTTTACGGTGATCCTTTTCCCTTTGCCGCTCTACATATAAACGATTTTCAAGTTTACGATTATACTCAGCGTACCCCATTCCATGTGATTGTTGCATAGCCTTTTCCATTTCACTCGTATGGTCCGGTTCATTTTGACGGATAATAAATCAACCCTTTCATTTTTTCTACAGGGTTAATCGTAACACTTTGACTTTATTACGACAAAGCGCTTCTATAGTGATATTATCTGACAATCAAGGCTCACAACAGTTCTCACCTTCTCAAAACTTTATCTTGGATGATACCTCCAAAATCCTACTGTTTCCGCACGGTCCTAATATTCTGACGGAGTGAATACCGGTTTTAACGCTTTTTCCTTCATAATAAAAAAGGCTGCTAATTCTAATCTACTAACTAATGCAAAAGTTGAGAGAACTAGAATAATAGATGCTAGCCCATCTACAACTGAATGTTGTTTAACTAAAACGGTCGATAAAATAATTAAAGTTCCAAAAATATAGATGAAGTAACGATTAAAAACACTTCGAATCTCACTTCGATACATACCATACATAATAATAAAGGTTGTCAGTACATGAATACTTGGAAAACAATTGTATGGCTGATCATTGGTATAAATGAAGCGAACCAAGTTAATAAAAAATTCATTACCTGTCAACACTGGTCTTGGCACTGTTGTCTGAAAAAAGAAATAAACGACATAACAAACAATCATTCCGAAATTTATAGCAATTAAACTCTCGTAATATATCTTTCTATCTTTTTGAAAAAAGTAAATTAAGTAAAAAAACATAAAAAAGTACCAGCCGATGTAAGGAATGATAAATTGAGGTACAAACGGGATTTGATGATCGACCGCTGTAATAATATTTGTAGCCTCTGTATGGTTTTTGTTCAAGTAATTATAAATTGTATGCAACATCGGGATTGAAAGCAAATATAATAGTGGAAAGTGATTTGCAACAAATTTTTTATACATACGCTAACTCCTTTATTATTATCTGACCTTTAGTTTGACGTCGTATAGACGATATTAGTTACACTTAGTTATCACACCTCTGTATTGCGTGTACTACTTTATATAGTACAGTCGCTTACAAAAATCATATTACTCCCTTTTATTTTACAAGTCAATCAAAATTTATAAAAAACTTACATTTATTTAACAAAAAGAAAAGAACTAGCTGCCTATGCTAGTTCCGTCATTAATAAGTATGTGGATATTTTAATTAAACGTTTGATTAAATTCTTCGATACAATCTTGAACTAGAGTAACAGCTTGGCTCATTGCTGCCCCCCCGCCAAATGCACCAGTAACTCCAATCGCCTCTAAAATCTCTTCCTCAGAACACCCTTGGTCAATGCAACCTTTCGTGTGGTAGATAATACAATATTCATCTTGAGAATAAATACTAATCCCTAACGCAATTAACTGCTTTTCTTTTTGACTCAACTTACCTTCTGCAAAACAAGCTTCTGTAAACTCATTAAATTTGCTCGCAATGTTTGGCATCTTCTCTGTAAAATGGCCTAAACCTAACTTATAGTCATGAAGTGCCATTTCATAAGAATTTTGTTTCATATCATCCATGCTTACTCTACCCCTTTTGTAATTATTGAAATAACAGTTTTAGTATGAGTTTTGATTAAATGAATTATGTCTTTTTGCGGTGTCCATTTTACGGTGTCAGACACCCCAAAAAGACATTTTCGCTTAATTGTCTTTTTCAGACGCACAAAACCCCTCTACTTTTTACGGAATAGAAAAAAGGTTGTCCAAGTTAGGTACAAAGAAACCTAACTTGGACAACCTTAATAAACTTTAACATTTACTTCTTCAACCCTCTAGCGAATATTTTTACACTATGTTCAATAAAAGCCTCTACTGAGACAACTGCCACCTTTTTTACGGAAATGAATTGCGATGAAAAGAATCCTAAGTTCATTGTCATAAAACTCAAAACTGTAAGTTCGATGTTTATGTCAGGGATAATTTTATCTCTTCTTTTCATTTCAAGCAAATAATCCATTAAAAACTTTTTCATTAACCGCGGGTTTGCTGTTAACCGCTCGGAAATTTCATCATGAGTTCCACTCTCTTTATAAGCTAAAAGGACGACCTTTTTATTTTCATTCATAAAAGTTTGATATGTTCGACTTACATTAGCAAGATCAACCTCAAGATCATAAACTAGATCGTTTTCCACAAATATTTTCTTTGCTTGAAAGGAAGATGTGTACTTTTCGATCAGGTTATCTAAAATTTCCTGTTTAGTTTTATATTTTCTAAATAGTGTCATTTCAGACACTCCTGCTAACTGCGAAATTTCTTTTGTCGTTGTTGCTGAGTAGCCTTTTAAGCTCATCAGGGCAATCGCAGCTTGTAAGATCTTCTCTCTTGTTTCTTGGGGCATAACTCCTCATCCCTTCCAACTAATTACATTTTACTAGCCTTTTAAATTAACTTAACATATATCATCCCATGTTTCCGTGTGAAAAGTTACAATCTAAAGAACTGTACTGTATAAACAAAAAAAAGGAAGTTAACCTCCTAAGGCTAACTTCTTTTTTGTCCATTCTAGATGGACTTTTATGCAATTTTGTCCATTTTGGGTGTCTGACACCCAATAGAAAGTGACACCTGATTGAGACTATTTTTGTGCTGGAACTACGTCGCCGCCCCAGTTTTCTAAGATAAAGTTACGAATTGTTTCTGATTGTAATACTTCAACAAGCTTTTGAATTTCTGGACGGTTTTCGTCACCTTCACGTACAGCAATTACGTTTACATAAGGATTTGTAACGTCTGAAGATTCTAATGCGATTGCATCTTGACCAGGTGAAAGACCTGCACCTAAAGCAAAGTTAGAGTTAATCAGTACTGCATCACCTTCACCATTTAGGTAAGCTTGTGGTAAAAGTGAAGCTTCAACGCGGTCATTGAACTTAAAGTTTTTTGGATTTTCAACAATATCTTCTAAAGTAGCTGTGATTCCTACGCCTTCAGCCAAAGTAATTAAACCTTTGTCTTGTAACATTGCTAAAATACGACCGTGGTCTGGAATAGCACTACTCATAATAATCTCAGCACCTTCTGGAAGTTCTTCAAGGCTAGCATACTTTTGTGAGTAAACACCAATTGGCTCGATATGAATTCCACCAGCGTTAACAAAACCATACCCATGATCTGTATTTTGCGCTGTTAAATAAGGAATGTGTTGGAAATAGTTTGCATCAAGTTCTTCACTAGCTAACGCCCTGTTTGGTAATACGTAGTCCTGGAAACGAACAACTTCAATTTCAATTCCTTCTTCTAATAGAAGAGGTGCTGCTGCTTCTAATACTTCTGCGTGTGGTACGTTAGATGCTCCAATAACTAACTTTACAACTTCCTCAGTAGCTTCTACTGTTTCAGTCGGTGCTGTTTCACCAGCTGTTTTTGTTTCTTCAGCTGGTTGTTCTCCTTGTCCACATGCAACTAATGCAAGTGATAAAAATGCTGCACTTAAAAATCCTGCTAATTTTTTCATAATATATTGTACCCCTCTCAAACTTTAGTTTTTTTTATTTAACTTTCTTCTATATAAATTGAAGAAGAAATTTATTAACGTTTATCTGTCACGTGTTTAAAGTAGTCTCCAAACGATTGGATTACAAACACAATCATTAAGATAACAACTGTTGCTACCAATGTTACATCATTACGACTACGTTGAAAGCCGTCTAGGAACGCTAAGTCACCAAGACCACCAGCTCCTACAAATCCTGCCATTGCCGTAAATGAAACAAGTGCAATCGCCGTTACCGTAATTCCAGAAATTAAGGCTGGAAGAGATTCTGGTATTAAGACTTTATAAATAATTTGGAAATGACTAGCACCCATTGACTGCGCTGCCTCAATCACACCCTTATCAATTTCCCTAAGTGCAATTTCAACCATTCTTGCATAAAATGGTGCTGCTCCGATGATTAATGCTGGTAAAGCTGCTTTTGCACCAAGGAATGTTCCAACTAGAATGACCGTAAATGGAATTAGTAATATGATTAGAATAATAAAAGGTATCGATCGGAATATATTTACCACAGCGGCTGTCATTCCATGAATAATTTTATTTTCCCAAAGATTTCCTTTATCCGTTAAATAGAGGATTAATCCCAAAATCACACCTAAGATTAACGTAACTACTACCGATATTCCTGTCATATATAAAGTTTGCTGTGTTGCATTCCAAACTAACGACCATTTCACATTAGGAAGTAACTCGCTAAACATTACTAATCACCTCCACTTTTACTTGCTTCTCTCTTACAAATTCAATAGCTTTTTCTACTTCGGTATCCTCACCATCAATATGAACAAAAAGTGCACCATAAGGACCATTTTGTGTATGTGAGATTTTCCCTTGTAAAATATTAATATCGATATTAAATGCTCGGATCATTTCTGTGATTAACGGTTTTTCTGCGTCGCCGCCGACAAAGGTAAGCTGAACAATCTTACCTGTATTTGTTTCTTCTAAAAGATGTTTTACCGTTTCAACCGTTTCCTCTGGCTCAGTCACTTGCTTAACAAATTCCTTCGTCATTTCTTGGGTAGGTTGACGGAATACTTCAAGTACAGGCCCTTCTTCAACGATGTTTCCATTCTCCATAACCGCAACACGATGACAAATTTTTCGAATGACGTGCATTTCATGTGTAATCAATACGATCGTTAATCCTAATTTTTGATTGATATCAACAAGAAGATCTAAAATTGAATCCGTTGTTTTTGGATCTAATGCGGATGTCGCCTCATCACATAACAATACTTTTGGGTTGTTTGCTAATGCTCTGGCAATACCAACACGTTGTTTTTGACCACCACTTAGTTGTGACGGATACGATTCGCCTCGTCCCTCAAGTCCAACCAACTTTATTAATTCTTCGACTCTTTCTTTGCGCTTCTCTTTTGGAACTCCCGCTATTTCAAGGGGGAATGAGATATTTTCACGAACTGTCCTTGACCAAAGTAAATTAAAATGCTGAAAAATCATGCTAATCTCTTGGCGCGCCAAACGAAGTTCTTTTTTACTAAGCTGAGATAGATTTTTTCCAGCCACTTGAACCGTTCCTGCTGAAGGTCTTTCTAGCATGTTTAGCATACGAATCAGTGTACTTTTACCTGCCCCACTGTAGCCTATAATTCCGTAGATTTCACCTTCATTAATCATCAAGTTTATGTTATCGACAGCAGTAACGATCCCGTCTTTTGTTTGGAATATTTTCTTTAACGAGCTTAACGTAATCAAGATCACCACTCCTTTCACTTATTAATCTTATTGGTTTACTTAAGTTAACGCGTTAAAATGTCAATGTACAAGAGTTCACCCTTGACCACTCAATAAATCGTCTTTTTCATTAGGATGTATAATTTGCTATCGTTTAGTTGGATTTCAAACAAAAAAACCTTTCTGCACATAGAAGCACAGAAAGGTTTATAGATAGGTTCATCCATCTCATCTTTCAAAGCCTCCAGCTCTGCAGGAATTGGCACCTTCCTAAGTAAAAAATACTTAGCGGTTGCCGGGTTTCATCGGGCCAGTCCCTCCACCTCTCTTGATAAGAGTATTAAGTTGTAAATAAAATATCGTTTCAATAGAACAAATAGTAACATGGTGTTTAATAACTGTCAATTCATTTCTCTTAAAAAAAATTTGGTTATTTATGGTGTTAAATGAACATTATTTAAATAAAAAATCGTTTCAGCTTTTAAAATAGCTGGGTAAGTTCCATGAACAGTTAATTGATTTTGCTTAGCTAATCTTTGTAATCGATCTTGGCCTTTTAACAGCTTTTTAATTACTTCTTCATCGGCCTGGATTGTAAGGTCAATTTTTTGGCTTTCATCAGTATTCTCCATTACCTGCCCATGTAGAGTCGATAATGATATTGTATAGCTATTACTGCCTATTTCAAATAAAACAACAAACTGCTTTTCTTTAAAAAATGTTTGCAAGTGACTCGCTTCTGTTAATCTCTGCTGAAAACCTTGTAGCACTTGTTCAAACTCCATGAAATACACCTCCAAGGTTTTTCCCTCTTTACTATTTATTCGCTACATACAAGAGGAAATCCTTGTGTATTTATTGGAAAAACTCATTTTGTTCACTATATCACAAAAATTATATTCTATATTTACCCCGCCGGTTTCGTCGTAGCTGAGACGTCTTCTACCCTTGGACGATCTACATTTCTAAAGACTAGGAAGAAATAGACTGAAGCGACTACGTATAGTGCTCCTGTAATCGAGAAAACGATGGCATAACCGTAGTACGCACCGTATAGCATGACGATACCTGTTGAAACGGGTCCCATTACTGCCCAGCCTAAACTAAAGACCATTTGGCCGACTGAGTTTGCAAGGCCCTTCATCGAATCATCGACACTTCGCATCATTAGTGACATTTGAATCGGGTTTCCTGCATTCATTAATGCTTGTCGGAATAAAAAACCAAGTACAGCCAGCGTTAAGTTTTCTGTAAATGCGGTAAGTAACAAAAATGGGATCGATGAATGCTTGTGACTGGATCTAGCGAAAAGACTGCTTGAAAAACATCACTAAGCCCTCCACCTAGGATATTCCCGATAACATTTGCAACCATCATGATCGCAAAGTTAAAGCTAAATAAATGAACTCTCTGCTTTTCATTAGAGTTTTCTGCAAGTAGTGGAATTGTCGACACTTGTATAAAGGCCATGAAGATCCCGCTCAAAAAGGCTGCTGTTAAGAGCGTTGACTCATCTATAAATAATGACCTAGATAACAGGGTAATCGCCGAAAAAAGACCACCCCAAAAAATAATTTTTTTCCTACCAAATCGATCACTCAAAATACCAGCTGGTAAAAGCATAATTGCAGTTGCCGTAGCTGTCATCGCAATGACTTTTCCATTTACTTGCTCATCAAAGCCTAGTTCTCTGATGTAATAATTGTAAATGATCATAAAGATACCCATACCAATATGACCTAAAATTGATGATAATAAGAAAAGTCGGATGTTTTTGTTGTACCCTTTAAATTGGCTAGACCATCCTCCAATAAAATTTCCCACGTGGTCGCCTTCCTCTCAACACATATTTCGCGTCCCTAAATATAATAGTTCATTTTCTAAAAATTTGAAAGCATTTAATCCAAATTTTTTATAATAGCCACATCCAATTAATACCTCAAAACGTTTTTACGGTTTTGGGAAGGCTATTACTAAAATGACTAGGAGGGAAAATGTCATGGAAAAGAAAATCGATGTAACAACAAAAGTCCAAGGTAAGCTTGAAGATGGAAGTAGAATGAGCCTGTTTTTAGACGAGCGGGAAGTTGGCCAAATCATCCTGACAAACCAAGGCAATCATTATGAAATGGCTGAGGGATTCGAATTTTCTAACGATAAAATATACAAGCATGAAAATGATACAACTGAATATACCAAAAAGTATGTTGATGATTGTGATATGGGTTGGTGTTAATTTTAATGTAGTATAATAATGTAGAATGTAGAATGTAGAATTGTTGTGGGGTGAGCTTCGAGGTTGGTGGGGTGAGCCACTAGATGATATCATAAAAAAGCTCTCGACTGTTTTTCGTCGAGAGCTTTTTGGTTTTCGCTATGTAGCGCTAACTGTTTATGTGATTAGTCTTCTTTGATCATTGCTTCGTATTGTTCGGCTGTCATTAGCTTTTCTAATTCTGACTCGTCACTTAGCTCGATTGTAATCATCCATGCTTTTTCGTATGGAGATTCGTTCACAAGCTCTGGTGAATCGTCTAAATCTTCGTTAACTGCAACTACTTTACCACTAAGTGGTGCGTAAAGTTCTGAAACAGTTTTCACCGATTCAACACTACCAAATGGCTCGTCTGCTTGAATTTCATCGCCTACTTCAGGAAGCTCAACGAATACGATGTCACCTAATTCTGATTGTGCGAAATCAGTAATCCCAATACGTACTTGATTGCCTTCAACTTTTACCCATTCGTGCTCTTCAGAATACTTTAATTCTTTTGGTAAACTCATTTCTTAATCCCTCCAAAATTTTTAAGTATAACCATTATGGCAGAAAAACTTTCCAATTACCATTATACTCTTATTATCGCTATGTTTAAAGCTACAGTTTTAGATAAAGCTTTAAGTTTTAAGGTTTTTAGAATTACAAGAAGCTTTAATTCTACTTCCAAGTTTGTTCAAACAACTCTTCTTTAAACCCTACAGTAACATTTTTTCCGTCTGTTACGATCGGACGCTTAAGTAACATTCCTTCAGAGCTTAATAATTCTAAAATTTCATCTTCTGAAGCAACTTTCAGTTTATCCTTCATGCCAAGCTCCCGGTACTTTTGACCACTTGTATTTAAAAACTTTTTCAGTTCTAGACCACTTTTTTCATACAAGCTTTTAAGTTCAGCTTTTGATGGTGGATTTTCAACAATATGTATTTCTTGAAAGGCAATGCCGTTTGTTTCTAACCACTTTTTAGCATTACGGCATGTCCCGCATTTAGGATATAGGTATATTGTTAAACTCATTTTTTTCTCCTCCCCTGACGATTTTGAAGGGAATAGGCTATATAAACCTATCCCCTCTCCATCATACTATGAATCCATCCGATCTTTCACATCTTCTGCTCGCTTTTCACCCATATCTTCCTCAATTAGACCTGAAGACCAAGCTTCTTGAATACCATTTTGAGTTCCCTGGTCGATACCATTGAACTCTTTTACAAAGCTATCATCGACCTCTAGTGATCCATCATAGACAATTTCATTTTCACGATCCTTCATGAGAACACCTCGATTCCAATATTTGATCTGCATGATCTCACTTATTATTAGAAACATGTCCTTTTAACATACGGTCATTTAGATGCCTTTTAAAAATACATCTACGCAACGCGAAAAAGCCCCATAAAGGGACTTTTTCACTTAAGTCTAGTAGAGAGGAGAATGCCCTTTCTTTAGAAAGGAGGATTATTTAATTTTGGAACCACTGGCTCCAAATTTGAAAACTGTTTTAAAATAATTTTGAGTGTAAAGTTTAAAGTGTAGAGTTGTGAAAGTAAGTGCTTCGAAGCTCAAGCTTTCATAACTCTATATTCTACACTCTGAAATCTACACTATTCGAATGTAAAACTAAGAACAACATGCTTCGTAGAGAGGACTGGCACTAATCCTACATTTTACATTCTGCATCTTACACTAAACGACGTAGCGCTCTGCTTCGATTAGTTTTTGAGCGATTTGACGCTTAAGTGCTACAACATTTGTTGGTGTGTGACGAGTTAACTTACGTAAAATAGAGAGCATCGTACGTAATGTGTCGCCTTCTTCCATTGTTACTAATGATTCTTTCGCTACTGCTTCGATACGGTTAAATGCTTCTTGGCAGTAAACTCTAGTCATTAGAAGTTTTTGTTGGTTTGCATCTACACCATTACGGTTGAATGCTTTTTCAGTTCTTAATACTGCCGACTCCATCGCAAATACTTCATTTGCAAGGTCAGCCACTTTAGAAAGAATTTCTTGCTCTTTTTGTAGAGCTGGGCCGTATTTTTGAGCGCCTGTTCCAGCGATCATTAAAAATACTTTTTTAGCCATTGAAACTAAATATTTTTCTTGCTCAAGTGGCTCATCGCCAATTTCTTGAGGCATCATCATCATTAACTCTTCTTGTAATGACGTAGCTTTTTCTAAGAAAGGAAGCTCACCTTTCATTGCTTTACGTAAAATTGTTGCAGGAACTAACATGCGGTTAATTTCATTTGTCCCTTCAAAAATACGATTGATACGAGAATTACGATAGATCGATTCTATTTCGTATTCAGCCATAAATCCGTTACCACCATGGATTTGAACGCCTTCGTCAGCTACGTAATCTAGCGCTTCTGATCCAAATACTTTATTAAGCGAGCATTCTATTGCATACTCTGCGATTGCCTTTGCTACAGCTTTACCGTCCTTTTGCTCTTCATCAGACAATACATTAAAGCTATCTTCAATTAAGCCACCTGTGCGGTAAATTGAACTTTCAGCTGCATACGTTACTGCTGCCATTGTTCCAAGCTTTTCTTGGATAAGCGGAAATTGTGAGATTGGTTGTTTAAACTGTTTACGCTCATTGGCATATTTTACAGAGATTTCAATGCCACGTTTTGCTCCACCGACACAACCTACTCCGAGCTTATAACGTCCAACGTTTAAGATGTTAAAAGCAATCACATGACCTTTTCCAATTTCCCCAAGTAAATTCTCTTTAGGAACTAAAGCATCCTCTAAAATTAATGTACGTGTCGAAGATCCTTTTATACCCATTTTCTTTTCTTCTGGACCAGTAGAAACGCCTTCGTAGTCTTTTTCGACAATAAATGCTGTGAAATGCTCGCCATCAATTTTTGCGTAAACAACAAAAACATCTGCAAAACCTGCGTTTGTAATCCATTGCTTTTCACCATTTAATACATAGTGAGTTCCTGCATCGTTTAATTTTGCAGTCGCTTTTGCACTTAACGCATCAGACCCAGAACTAGGTTCAGTTAATGCATATGCAGCTAGTAACTCGCCACTTGCAAGACCAGGTAAATATTTTTGCTTCTGCTCTTCATTTCCGAAAAATACGATTGGTAGAGAACCGATCCCAACGTGTGCCCCGTGGCTTAATGAGAATGAACCTGAAAGAGCAAATTTCTCCGTAATTAATGACGAACTAATTTTATCTAAGCCAATCCCACCATACTCTTCAGGAACATCCGCCCCTAAAAGTCCTAGCTCACCTGCTTCTTTTAATAAACGAACAGAACGATCGAACTCATGATTTTCAATATGCTCAAGCTCTGGAACTACTTGCTCGACAACGAAATCCTCCGTCGTTTTAGCAATCATCACTTGCTCATCCGTAAAATCCTCCGGAGTAAACACCTTGTCTGCGCTACTATCATCTAATAAAAAGCTTCCACCTTTAATAACCTTATCAGCCGTTGCCATGAAAAAACCCCCTTGTCAATGTAGAATGTAAAATGTAGAATGTAGAATTGTTTGAAGCTTCACTTCGAAGCCTAGCCTTCCATTCTATTATTCTAATTTCACTATTCATAAAAGTAGATCTAATAATTGGGTTGAAAGCTCGATACGAAGCTCTTCTTTCAACCCATTTTTAATTTTACATTTTGCATTTTACATTTAAATAAGCTCAAACACTCCTGCTGCGCCCATTCCGCCGCCGATACACATTGTAACGACACCGAATTGCTCGCCACGACGTTTCATTTCGTGAATAAGTGAGAGTGTTAACTTTGTACCTGTGCATCCGAGTGGATGACCTAAAGCTATTGCTCCACCGTTAACATTTACTTTATCCATATCTAGGTTTAAGTGTCTGATTACTTGTAATGATTGTGAAGCAAATGCTTCGTTTAGTTCAAATAAGCCAATATCAGAAAGCTGTAGTCCTGCTAGTTTTAGCGCTTTTGGAATGGCTTCAACAGGACCAATCCCCATAATTTCTGGTGGAACTCCTGCTACTGCAAAAGAACGGAAACGAACTAATGGTGTTAAGCCTTCTGCTTCTGCCATGGCACGATCCATCACTAATACTGAAGCTGCCCCGTCACTCATTTGTGAAGCATTCCCAGCTGTAACAGTTCCTTTTGGATGAAACGCAGGTCTTAATTTCCCGAGACCTTCAAGTGTTGTATCTAGACGAACTCCTTCGTCTTTTGCAAATAAGATTTTCTTTTCTTTGAGCTTATTGTCACTTCCTACAGAGCGTAGCATCACTTCTACAGGAACGATTTCATCATCAAATTTACCTTCTTCAATTGCTTTAGCTGCTTTACGGTGACTTTCTACCGCAAAGGCATCTTGGTCTTGACGACTGATTTCGAATTTACGGGCTACTTCTTCAGCTGTAAAGCCCATGCCCATGTAATATTCTGGCGCCGTTTCAACTAATGTTGGGTTCGGTGCAATAACGTGTCCTCCCATTGGGATCATCGTCATCGTTTCTGCCCCACCAGCTAAAATCGCGCTTGCGTGACCTAACATAATTCGTTCTGCCCCATAGGCGATACTTTGTAATCCTGAAGAACAGTAACGATTAATCGTTATGGCTGGCACAGTATCTGGAATACCTGCTAAAGCTCCGATATTCCTCGCCATATTCATCCCTTGTTCTGCTTCAGGCATTGCGCAACCAAAGATAATATCATCTATTTTACTAGGATCAAAATTCCCAGCTCTTCTTAAAGTTTCTCTTACTGTAATTGCCCCTAAATCATCAGGACGCACACTAGCTAATGTTCCTTTTTTTGCTTTTCCGACAGGTGTTCTCGCACCTGCAACAATAACCGCTTCTTTCACGAGTCATCCCTCCTTTTAAAAGTTAGTTACGTAACGGTTTCCCTTTTGTTAACATATGTTGCATACGCATTTGCGTTTTCGGTTCACCTACTAGGCTTAAGAAAGCTTCTCTTTCGATGTCTAGTAAATATTGCTCATCAACAAGAGTGCCTTTTGGAACTCTTCCTCCAGCAATTGTAAAGGCGAGCTTTTGGGCAATCTTTAAGTCATGATCAGAAATCATGCCACCAAATTGCATTGTCTTTGCCCCGAGTAGCATCGTTGCATACCCGCTCTCACCAACAACAGGGATCTTCTTACGCTGTGGCGGTTGGTAGCCTTGGTTTGATAAATGTAGAACATGATCTTTTGCATCATGTAATAAGTGGTCACCATTCATACTAATTTCATCTTGAGGACGGATAAACCCAAGCTTCGCTGCCTCATGCGCTGATGTTGAAACCTTTGCCATAGCAATCGTTTCAAACGTACGATTAGCAATCGCTTGTAAGTCAATTTGAGCACCTTCTGGTAAGCCTTCTAAGAGTCTTAGGTAAAGTTCTTTGTTACCGCCTCCACCAGGGATTAGACCAACACCTACTTCAACTAAGCCCATGTAAGTTTCAGATGACGCTTGGATGCGTGCGGATGGCAAACAAATTTCTGTTCCGCCACCTAGTGTCATTCCAAACGGAGCTGTGACAACAGGCCTTGCTGAATAGCGAATTTTCGCCATCGATTGTTGGAACTGACGTACAACTAAATCAATTTCAAAGAAGTTATCGTCTTGAGCTTCCATCAAAATCATCATTAAGTTTGCACCAACGCAGAAGTTCTTTCCTTGATTGTTGATCACAAGACCTTTGTAGTTCTTTGCGACTTCATCTATAGAGTAATTAATCATCTGCATAACATCTAAACCGATTGAATTATTCGGTGACGTAAATTCTAAGCACGCTACTCCATCGCCTATATCAATCAGGGATGCCCCAGAATTCTTTTTAATGACATTGTTATTTTCTTTCAGTGTTTTAATGTGGATTACCTTTGGATTTTCAGCTGCTTGAGCGTATTCACCAGCGTTATAAAAACAGTTACGTCCTTCGTAGAACGATTTATGACCTTTTTCAAGCATTTCTTTTACCCAAAGAGGTACTTGTTCGCCTTCAGCTTCCATTTTTTCAACTGATTTGGCAACGCCAATTGCATCCCATGTTTCAAAAGGTCCTAGTTCCCAGCCGAAGCCCCACTTCATTGCTTGGTCAATTGATAAAATATCGTCTGCAATTTCCGTCGCTTTTTCAGCTGAGTAGAGAAGAACTGGCTTTAAAATATTCCAAACTAGCTCGCCGGCACGATCCTTGGCATATACAAGCGCTTTCAATTTCTCGCTCTTACCTTTTGCCTGTTTACTTGCTTGGACTGATGCTGCTTTTAGTTTTTTACTTTGGACATATTCCATCGTGTTATAGTCAAGTTCAAGGATTTCACTGCCGTTTGCCCCTTTTTTCTTTAAGAAAAATCCTTGACCTGACTTGCTACCTAGCCAGCCTTTTTCTGCCATGTCGCGCATAAATTGAGGTGGATCAAAAACCGTTTTTTCTACTCCATCCACTTGGTCGTAAACGTTTTTAGCTACATGTAAAAATGTATCTAAACCTACAACATCTAACGTACGGAAAGTGGCACTTTTTGGTCTACCTAATGCAGGGCCAGTAACTGAATCAACTTCTCCGACCGAGTAACCACCCTTGACCATTTCAGCAACCGTAACTAAAAGTCCATATGTTCCGATGCGGTTCGCGATAAAGTTTGGTGTGTCTTTTGCTTCAACAACACCTTTTCCAAGCACATCTTCACCAAATTGTTTCATGAATGTAAATACTTCTTCACTTGTTTCTTTTGTGCGGATGACTTCAAGAAGTTTTAAGTATCTTGGTGGGTTAAAGAAGTGGGTTCCTAAAAAGTGTTTACGGAAATCTTCTGAACGCCCCTCTGCCATCGCTTCTATAGAAATACCTGATGTATTTGAACTTACAATACTTCCTTGTTTACGATACTCGTCAACTTGAGCGAATACTTTCTTTTTAATTTCTAAATTTTCAACGACTACTTCGATGATCCAGTCGACCTCTGAAAGCCTTTTCATATCATCTTCCATATTTCCAGCTTCGATTAAGTCGATGTGACCTTTTTCAGTAAGCGGTGCAGGTTTTTGCTTAAGTAATTTTTGTATTGAAGTTTGAGCTAAACGGTTACGCACCTGCATATCTTGTAATGTAAGGCCTCTTTGTTTTTCCTCTTCTGTCAGGTCACGTGGGACGATGTCTAATAATAATGTTGGAATGCCAATGTTCGCTAAATGAGCGGCAATCCCAGATCCCATGACTCCTGATCCTAAAATAGCTACTTTACCGATTCTTCCGATCATAAGTACCTCCTTCTCTCCTTTGAATGAATACTCATTCATTTTTTGAAGAAAAAATTTTTGCACGACTGTGCACGATAAAATCCAATTAACTTTCTACAGTTCTAACTATATAAGAGTTCACAAAATTGTGCAATATAAAATACAGAAAAATTTAATTTATTTTGAATTTTATAAACAATGGAGTCAATTTCATAATTACAGAAACCGACTTAATCCAAATTAAGTGTAGTTGCGAGAAACTCTACGCGAGTACACTTCATTAACAATCGATAAACTTTCTTTCATAATTCTCCCTCCACCCATTTCATCTAAATATAGGTAGGATAGTTCGTTTTGCATTTACAAACAATAACTTACGAAAGCATGTCTTTCACTTTTATCAAGGAGGTTAAAAACTATGCAACAACAAATGCAGTCAAATCAAATCGGGCAGCAAGGTGTAATGTCACAACCACCAACTATTGTTACAGGGAAAGATCAGTTTTATATTTCAGATATGCTGTCTTGGAATTTGTTAGCAATGAAAAAAGCACACTTCTTTGCTCAGCAATGCACAGATCCACAAATTAAAACGGCCCTTGAGCAGTGTGGTCAAATGCACCAACGACATTATGAAAAGATCATTACTCACCTGCAAAATCCAAACCAGCCTTCGCAAAGCCAACTGCAATAAGGAGGAAATATGATGAGCAACCAAAACATGAAAATTCAAAACCCTAAGACACAAACACCTGAAACTCCACAAATGAGTGATCGTGACTTTATTAACGATTGCCTATCTACAGAAAAATACATGACTAATTCTTATAGTACGGCGATGAACGAGGCTAGTCATGAAAGCTTGTATCAAGATTTAAACCAAATCTTTAACGAAACACAAAATTGCCAACGTCAATTATTTAACCTGATGTTTGAAAAAGGTTGGTATTCGTTTGAAGCTGCAGATCAGCAGAAACTAAACCAAACGTATCAACAGTTCTCGGGATATTCTAACCAATTCCCTTATGGAAACACGATTTCATAAAATTATAAGGACTTGCACCTACAAGCAAGTCCTTTTTTTCATCTAGTCATATGACTAGATATGTCATTAGATATATTTTTCGAAAAAATTGCACATTTTGACAGTTTTTACTGTTATAATGGAAAAAGTGAAGTAAAAGTGAAACAAAAGGGAGCGTACGATATGTCATGAAGGATAGTAAAATTTATGCCTCAATGATTTTAAGCATTTTATCCTCCAGCAAAGACAAAACCTCAGCACTTAGAGCAGTACAACAAAACTTTGTTTTTCAGGGTACTTTAAGAATGGACATTGAAGCACTGTTTGAAAAGTATAATAATTGTGAGAAAAAGTTAATTAATGAATATATATTCTTAGTCGATCAGTTCAATTCAAACACTTATCCATACTTAGCAAATATTTCTTTACGACCAACAAGAAGAACTCATTGTCATACCTCTTAAAATTCTTGCACTTATATATATCGTTTTCAAAAATTCCTTGTAATTAGCAAGGAATTTTTTATTTTCAAGGACAAGTTTTTGCTTTTTTTTCCATTTTACACCCTTGGATAAAAAGCTCAGCTATTAAGCATATTAACTATATGGAAAAAGACATGATTATTTTTGGCGTCGCTGTTGGGCTTTGGATTATTCAATTTATTTTATTTAAGGATCAACTTAGAAAGGAGGACCGTAGCGGTAGGAGAGACGGTAGCCTACATTTATTGCAAGCTGGTTTTCTACTTTGTGTCATCTCTAGTATTATTTTTTCGAAATTCTACATTGGTGAAGGAAATTTATTGCTAAGGAAAATTAGCATAGTTTTACTTATTGCAGGAATTTTTATCCGGTATTGGGCTTATTATGTGATGCGTAATCACTTTACAAGGACTATTCATCCTCATAAGGATCGACCTCTTATTAGCTACGGTCCTTATCGATATGCAAGACACCCGTTCCATGTAGGACTTTTCTTAATTACGTTAGGATTATGTTTATTTATATGTGGGCATATCATTGCAGTTGTTATTGTATTTCCTGTTTTCGGAAGCATTCTTCATTATCGAATGTCATTAGAAGAACAGGTGCTTTCACAAAAGTACGGTGAGATCTATCAAGGCTGGTGTCGCCACCGCTTCCGTTTGTTTCCGTTCCTGTATTAAAGACGTTTTAGTAGTTGTAGCAAACTTAAAGCAAAAAGTCCACCTGGAGTGGACTTTTTGGTGTTTTTGTCTTTTTTTGGGGTCTGACCCCACTTAGTTAGTGTGCCATATGACCGGATGTTAAGATCCAAATTGAACCTCCGATGATAACAACGGCTAGGAAAAAGCTATATACCATATTAATGACGTTTGCCCTTCCATCCTTGCCTTCTGTTACATGCATGAACATCGTTAATTGAAGTCCTGCTTGGAAAAGTGCAAGTGTACCAACGATTGTCATGATCGCACCTGTAGATAGGTTTGTTCGAAATGCAACAATAATCGCAAGTAACGTCATAATGATCGATGTTAAGAAGCCGAAAACTTCTTTTTTCGGGAATCTTCCTGTTGGTTTCGCCATATTAGTTCACCATCCCTTGAATATAGACGAATGTGAAAATAAAGATCCAAACGACGTCTAAGAAATGCCAATATAGACTAATAATAAAGACTTTACGCGCAGTAATAGCGGTTAAACCGCGTTGGTAGACTTGGATTAGAATTGCCAACATCCAGCCCACCCCGAGCGTCACGTGTAATCCATGTGTCCCAAGGAGTGCATATAAACTTGATAAAAACGCACTAGTTTGCATCGTTGCACCCATACCAACGTAATGAACAAACTCATACACTTCCATTCCGATAAAGGCTACACCTAATACCATTGTTACTGCTAACCAAAGCAATACACCATTTTCATTGTTACGACGCATTTCAAAAATCGCAAGACCACACGTAAAGCTACTTGTTAATAAAATAAACGTTAAGATCAACACATCTTTTAAAACAAACATATCCTGTGCCGTTGGTCCACCTACTGTTCGATCCATCAAAACAAAGTAAGTGGCGAAAAGAGTGGCAAAAAGAACGATTTCTGCACCTAGGAACACCCAGAACCCAAGAATATTCATTTGATTTTGCTCAGTTTGATATTCCAATGGTAATGATTTATCAACAGTTGCTGCCATCTATAACTCACCCCTCCAACTTTGCTCTGTTCGAGTCACTTCGTCAACGCCAACATAATAACCATCATCATAATCAAAGGAACGCATGATCAACCCTGCAAAAATTAACGTTGAAGCAACTAGCGCAGGTAGTAACCATTCAAAAACAAGGAAGAGGCCAACAATCGTAAAGACAACTCCCATAAAGAATGGAATACCTGAATTGCTCGGTAAATGCACTTTTTCAATTTCTTCTTTTAATAACCCTGTCTTCCCTTCCTTCTTCATTTTCCAGTAAGCATCGATTGAAGTTACTTCAGGAAGTTTTGCAAAGTTATAATGTTGAACTGGTGAAGCCGTTGCCCACTCTAGCGTCCGTCCATCCCATGGATCGTTGGAAACATCGCGTGAAGCGTAACGGAAACTCCAGTAAATGTTGTAACAAAATGCCGCAAATCCTGCTGCTAAAATTAATGAACCCATAAATGAAATCATCAGTAACGGTTCCCAACCAAGTCCTTCTTGGTATGTGAACATTCGACGTGACATTCCTTTTAAGCCTAAGAAGAACATCGGCATAAATGTCATGTTAAAGCCAATATTGAATAACCAGAAATGCCATCTTCCAATTTTTTCATTAAGAAGAAATCCGAAAATCTTTGGCCACCAATAGTAAAGGGCTGCAAAAACTGCAAAGACAACACCTGGAATCAGTACATAATGAAAGTGAGCCACTAAGAACATTGTATTATGGTATTGATAGTCAGCTGCCGCCATAGCAAGCATTACCCCTGTCACTCCACCAATCGTAAACGTCGGAATAAACGCGAGCGACCAAAGCATCGCATTTGTTATTTGGATCCGACCTTTACGCATTGTAAATAACCAGTTAAAAATTTTCATCCCTGTTGGTACAGCAATTAACATGGTCGTAATTGAGAACACCGAGTTAACAACTGGACCAGAGCCCATTGTGTAAAAATGATGTACCCATACAAGCATACTTAATAACGCAATACCGACAATTGAGACAACCATGGAACTATAACCGTATAAATTTTTACGAGAATGTGTAGCAATGATTTCTGAGAAAATCCCGAAGGCTGGGAGGGCAACGATGTAAACTTCAGGGTGTCCCCATAACCAGAAAAGGTTCGCCCAGTGCATTGGCTCTCCGCCACCTGAAATCGTAAAGATGTGTGTACCAAAAATCCGATCTAACCCCATGTAAGCCAAAGCTACTGTAAAAATCGGGAAAGCTGCAACGATGATGACAGACGCAATGAATGATGTCCATGTAAACATTGGCATCCGCATTAAAGTCATTCCTTTAGTGCGCATTTTTAAAATCGTGACGATAAAGTTAATCCCTGACATCAGCGTACCAATTCCCGCGATTTGTAAGGAAATTGCATAATAATTATTCCCGATATTTGGCGTGAACTCTTTCCCTGCTAATGGGAAATAAGACGTCCAACCAGCATCAGGAGCGCCACCAATAACGAAGGCGATGTTGAAAAGCATTGCACCACTGAAAAACAACCAAAAGCTAAGGGCATTTAACCATGGAAAAGCCACATCACGAGCACCGATTTGTAACGGAATAATGATGTTCATTAAACCGATCAAAAGTGGCATCGCCATAAATAAAATCATAATCACGCCGTGAGCTGTAAATACTTCGTTATAATGCTGACTACTTAAGATTTCTAAGCCTGGCCGTGACGTTTGAGCACGCATCATTAATCCGTCCATTCCGCCACGGAAAAACATGACAACACCAGCGATAATATACATAATCCCAATTTTTTTATGATCAACAGTTGTTAGCCACTCTCTCCAGAGCCAACCCCATTTATGGAAATAAGATAATCCTGCAACAATCGCAATTGAAGTTAGCAATATCGCAATCTGTGAAGCTAAAATAATTGGATCTCCAGTTACTAAGATTTCATTAAATTTAATGCCCGTGCCCATGGTGATGACCTCCTTCTGTGTCTCTTGACTCGATCTGGTTATATTGTCGTTCGTACCCTTCACCTTTTGTATGGTAGTAATTGCGGTACGTGTCTTGATGCAAGAAAATTTGTGCATCATGATCCGCGTGATTTACCCATTGGAGATGAGTTTCATTAAATGTCATTCGACCAACAATACCTGGGTAAAGAATTTCCATATATTTTTGTTCTGTTAATGTCGGTGCCTTTTCTTTCACGTCCTGCACCCATTCTAGGTAATCCGCTTCGGACTTAGCTACAACATCAAAGTCCATGTATGCATATCCTTGCCCATTAAAGTTTGTGTTACGCCCCATAAACGTCCCTGGTCTCTCAGCAAGTAAATATAGCTCGTTCTCCATGTTGGCCATCGCATATTTTTGCCCGCCTAATTGGGGAACCCAGAAGGATTGCATCGTACTCGCAGAAGTTAAACGGAACAAAATCGGTGTATCAATTGGTATGTTTACGTAATTTACCGTTTGAATGTCTTCTTCTGGATAACTAAAGATCCATTTCCAATCAGCTGCGGTTACATGGATGGTAATTGGTTCTTTATCTTCATATCCTTTAGGCACATCTTCAACAGCAAAGGTAACAATCACCGTTGGTATTGTTAAAGCAATCACAATCAAGAGCGGAATTACTGTCCAAGTAATCTCTAATGCTATGCTTCCCTTTTCCTCTTCAGGTTCTATATCCTTGTTATCAGTGGTTTCCCGATACTTCCAAACAATCCAAATAAATAGAGCAAAAACAACAGCAACAACAATGGCCATCATTAAGATTGAAAAGTTGATTAAGCCTAGAATACTTCTAGCTTGTGGCCCTTCTGGTTGGAAGACGACCATTTCACACCCACTTAGGAATGCTAGTAAACTAGCGGCAATGAGTAATAAAGTTAATTTTTTCATAAAAATAACTCCCTTCTTTAGCAGTTATCAGTCTACTTTTTTAAAGACAACTTGATAACGCTTTAGGTTTACACTATAAACAACGTGTTAATACTAAAATTAGTTTACGTGAAAGCCCTAACAAATCCTATGTCAAAAATGTGAACTTACTTTGTCTAAAATGTGAACTTGGTTTTTCGCTATAATTTTTTTTTCGTTCCTCACAACTTTTACCTAGTTATTCACTCTGAATAACGTTGATAAATCAATCATTTTTTTTATTGGACTAGCATGCTAATTTGCAAGAAAAATGCTTTTGAACATTTTGTGAACTTAGAGATTGCAAGTTTTGTAGAAGTAACAGAATTTTTTTTACTATAATAAACTGCCTATTATCCCCTGCTTTTTGCAAATGAAAAGAGGATGCCATAGGCGGCACCCTCTTTCCCTAGAAGTCTTATGTTATTAATTGTTACCTGACTTTCCCTTTCCAGGGTTGTCGCCAGGCCCCTTGCCGTTGTTAGGTTTTCCAGAGTGATTATTTCCCTTTTTCTCAGAGGGATGCTGTCCCTTATCGTTATTGGAGTTTCCAGCTTTTTTCCCTGGTGGTGTTTCTGGTTTATTACTATTGTTTTGATTACCATTATTCTGATCTTTTTGTTCAGCGCGGTCTGGTTTTTTCCCATTTTTACCACTGTCTTGATTGTTACCTTTAGAATGGTCAGGTTTATTCCCGTTATTACCACTTTGATCACGTTCCTGATTTTTACCATTAGAATGGGTTGGCTGCCCTTTTTCAGATGGATCCTGCTTTTTATCTTCGTTTTTATCTGCTTTTCTTTGAGTGTTTTGCATTTTTCTTAACTCTGCGACCGTTTTTCCTTTTCCAATTTCACGCGATTCAATAACCCCTTCATCCTCAAGCTCCTTTAAATAATTGAGCTTGTTAACTGATACGTCCATGTTTTTTGCTTCATCATAGGTTGCTTTATTGTTTTGATTAACCTTAACATCAATCTCCAAAGGCGTAATGGTAGCTTGAATTGATTTTTCAATTTCTTCTATTTGACTGCCGTTTCTTTTTAATGAAATAACGGACGTTTCTAAAAATCCGTCACCATATGTGAGGTAGCCAGCATCGACGGAATAAGAAATAACTTTCTCGAGCGTTTCAGTTAACGTCATCCCGTTAACATCTATACTAGAAAGTAAAGTTTCACCTTCCTCATTATAGGCAGTCGTTTTCATAACGATCATCTCTTCGTTTAACGTAAGTTCAATACTAGGATTAATGTCCATCGCAACAACATACGAATAATTTTCTTGTTCAAAAGAGAAAAACGCATAAGAAAAAATAGCTAAAAAAACGACCGCGACCATTGAACCAAACTTTAGCCATGGTTGTTTTGCTTCTATATGAATGTATTGCTCTCCTATTAATGGTACCGATTTTTCAGGACGCCCTACGTTGCGAAAACTGCCGTCTGAAGAAAGCAGAACAATCGTTGTTTCTGTTACTTTTACTACAATTCCTTCAACATTCGATTTTTTTGCCATTATGCGTTCCCTCCTTTTTGAAGAAATTCAGATAGTTGCGTCCATTGCGGGTTTAATCGTAATAGAATTAACGTAACTATGTATTTACGATGTCGTTCAATTGTTTTTAGTTTGTATCCTGTCTTTTTTATAAATAATGTCACTGGAAACTGTCTTTTTTGGAGAAATTGTTGTACACATTCGACGTCATCGGTAAATGTCGCAGCAAGTTCCAATAAATTTTCCCGTGTATCATTGTGCTTTGGGCTAAATTTCTCTAGCTCTTCAAATTCAATCTGGTAACTTTTTAAAGCTTCACTCAACTCTAAAATCTCTTCAACTAGATTGCTGGTTTGTATCGATCGTTCATATTCTAAAAGAGATTGATCTTTTTCAAGAAGAAGTTCATTTTCAGCTGAAAGGGATAAATGCTGTTCACGTTTTTCTTTTCTAAAAAAGTCAATAAGGTCTCTATTTATGAGTAAATAAACATAATTTAAAAAGGTTCTCCCTTTTGATTCTTCATACGTATCAATCGCTTTATTAAGTGCAAGTAAGCCGATGCTCGCTTCTTCGTCACTCCAACTCACGTATTTTTTACATATGTGACCGACAGTATTGAGGGCATAAGGTTTGTAATGGCAAATAATCCGTTCACGGACAATTTCGTCACCGTTTTGAGCTTCTGTTGTTGCTTTAACGACATCTACTTGGTTCATCCCTACGCCTCCTTTACTATTCCTTTATAGAATAATATATTAGCTTTTTCAAGGGAAAACCACTAGACCCAAATATTTACCAAGAGAAAACAACTCTCTTTTTATAGAGAGCCGTTTTTGAGTAAATGCATTTATTTAGCGGTTATTACCTTTGCCTTGAGCTTGGCCTTTATCTTTCCCTTGGCCAGGGTTTTGATTTTTAGGGCCTTTGTTATCAGGAGCGCCATTGTTGCTCTTGCCTTGGCTTGCTTCTTTTGGCTTCCCGTTTTGCTTTGTCGCTTTTTCTACTGATTTGTTAAGTTTTTGCTCAGCTTTTTGAACAGTTTTTTCATATTTTTGTTCTGCTTTTTCAACCTTACGCTCTACTTTATTCGTAGCCTTCATATTCTTCTTAACCAACGCTTCTTCTCTATGATCTTCAGATACCGTCTGGTTCTCAACTTTTAGTTCATCTAATGCTTCTTCTTCATTTCCAACTAATACAGGTTCACCTTTCTCAATTTCCTCTACTGCTACTTCATTGCTTTCACTTTCCTTTGTTGTTTTACGTTGCATTGCTCGTTCTTGATTAGCCAATGCCTTTCTAATTCCAGCCTTCGCTTGTTCTGGAAGGTGCTCGCGCTCTAAAAGCGCTAATAAATTCCGGCTTCTTTTTGCGATAATTTCTGTAATAACTTCTTCTAGTTCAGTAAGATCTTCACCAATTGCTTCAGCTTCTTCTAGAATGCTTTCAATTGCTTCTAGGTGTTGTTCTTGGTCTTCTAGTATTTTTTCAACCACTTCTTCATTCCCTGTTTCAATCGCTGTTTCTAATTCATTTTCACGTTTTTCGGCAAACTCATCTTGAAGAAGAGCTTTTTCTTTTGAGTCCTCGGTTAAATCAAATTCACCTTCCTCAATTAAACGAATAGTATCATATAGATCAGATTCAGTTGTTACTTCAACAGCTGCTTCATTTTCATTAACTACCTCAATTTCACTCTCTACTTCTTGGTCAGCAAACGTTGCTCCACCTATTGTTAACCCACCTACTAAAATTGCTGTTGATACGATCTTTTTCATCATCTAAATCTCTCCTTAAATCTTTTAGTATAGTTTGATACTTTCACGAAAAGCCTCAATTTTCTCTTTATTGTTCTCATAGATTTCATACGGGGTCATAATCGTCACGATAACATTTCGTTCCGGCTTTTCCTCGACCCACACATTCGTTAAAATACTTTCTTCTCGCTCCGACTTCCACGAGATGAAATTCAATCCTTCTCCTTTTAAGGTCACATCACCAGCACTTGCCATGAGCTCTCTTTTAATTTCCGAGACTGTTTTACCTTTAGGGATAACAGAAATAATCGCTACTAACTTTTCGCTCTTTAACTTAACACTATTGACAGTCTCTTTCTCAATAAACCATTCATTAGCGGCTTCAATGCGAATACCTCTCTCTTTGTTATCATAAAAATAGGCATCCGTATCTAATTGGCTGGCATCAGTTACTTCTTCGGTAGCCTTACTACAGCCTACTACAACAAGCAAAAGCATCATTAGAAGTATATGTACTGCCTTTTGACCCATTAAAGTCACCTCTATTTCACTTAGTATCATTTTGGCAACTGGCTGACATAGGAAATCCCTTAGTCCCTCTAGCTTTGCGTCACCACCTTTCAATGGTTTTGCCTTTAACTTGTTTTTCGTTCTCGCATATCTATACGGATTCGTTTTGAATTTTAGGGGGGGAATAGAGGTTTTTGGGGAATACAAATTAATTAAACGTTTGATTAAAGGGTGTCAGACACCGTCCGTGGACATTTACGCTAAAAAATCCACCTCAGGAGGACATTTTATCTACCTGTGGTGGATTTTTTTATTGAATTTGTGCATTTTAATTTTCTACCCTGCAAATAAACTCTTCAAGCAGATCGGCGGTCAAAAGCGTTCAAATTAATGCACGCGGTGATCCATCGGTAATGAGAATAGATAAAAGTTAAGAATACCGAAGATTAACATTAATAAGTAGAATGGCCATAATTGTTTAAACGATTTTCTGTTACCAATTCGGTAAACAACGTACATGGAAAGCCAAGTACCAAATCCAACTAAGATAAACTGTAAAATTTGCACCGTGCCTTCAGAAACGATTGCTAGGTCTCCTGTCATATAATGACCAAATAACCCCATTGTATTATAGTAAAGTGCCTTTGTTTCAGTTAACAGATGGAATAAGTTATGGCCTAAATGACCTGCTAAGTCAATTGGAATATACGCATAACCAAAACGGATGAAATTTTCTTTTGTTGTTGAGTCAAGATATGTTTTCGATCCTAATTTTGACACATACCAAAGTGTACCAATTGGAATGATCATCGCGATGATGAAGGCGATGGTAAAGTTTACATTGAAGCTACTAGTTCTAGTAATCGCTCCAATACCATTTAGAATAGTATCCCAAACTTCTAACATCGTCACATTTTGAACAAGTACGATACCCATAATAACTGCTGCTAGGAATGATTGCTCTAGCATTGGCTTCTTAATGCCCCAAAGTTCCATTGTCGGTTTTCTTGGTGAAATTCGGATCGAGTCATTTGGACAGTTCTTCACACAGTCACCACAAAGGTTACACTCGGCGCTGTTATCCATCGTCCGAACAAATTGAAACATGTTACAGGCTTCTGCCTTTTCACTACCTTTATAGCAAGCTTGGGTTTTACACGTACGACAGATGTCTGGATTTCCTCTTAACTCCAGTGTTCCTGCTCTTGAATAGTTACCTGCTAAACCACCAAGGAAACATAGTGATTTACAAAACGTTCTTCTTTCGTAAAAAACAGATGTTACAACAACCATCGTTAGTAATAATAGAAGTAAAATCCCTGATCCTCGAGGTGAATGAACCACTCCAAAAATATGATCTGCCCATGTGATCACGATAAAGGTAATATCAATTAGCCAAATTCCATACTTCTTTAAAAATTTCGGCATTGGACTTTGACTACCAACTAAACGCCTGACAATATCACTTATTTTTCCGAACGGACAGACCGCACACCAGAAACGTCCTACTAATACGAACAAAATCGGAACGACCGGCCACCAAAGCACCCACGTCATTGCTGTACCCCAGTTTCGGTGCGGATTAACGGTACCTGTCATTAGCTCAAAAACGATCAGTCCGAAAAATGCCATTCCAAGCCATTGGAAAATGCCAGGATACCATTTGCTTTTAATAAATTTATTGATGAAAGGGATGTCTAAGAAATTAAATGGTTTTTTCGGTGAAGGTAGATTTTTTTCTGGTAAGGCCATTATTTAGCACCACTCTTTCTCTTCTTATTAAACTTACGAACTGCACCTAACATAATAAATCCACCATTAATTGCGGCGAATGTTCCTAGTAACGGTAAGTTCGCTCCCGTTTCTACATATTCGTGATCATGGTCGTCATCGCCATGAGCGTGATCGTCTCCTTCTCCATGACCGTGGTCGTCACTCTCACCATGACCGTGATCGTCTCCTTCTCCATGACCGTGGTCATCACTCTCTCCATGACCATGATCGTCTCCTTCTCCATGACCGTGGTCATCACTCTCGCCATGACCATGATCATCTGCTTCTCCGTGGCCGTGGTCATCTTTTTCCCCGTGCCCTTGGTCTTTTTCTGTAAACCACGGAGCATCATCCACATCATGACCATCATCTTCTTCTCCGTGTCCGAAAACTTGAAGCGGTATTGCAAGTAGAAGAATGAAAAATAGCACATGCGTCACTTTTAATTTGTTTATCATTTTTATTTCCTCCAATACTATTGGTTATATTCAATAGAATAGAAGAAATCTGTGAAGAAACAGCAAAGAAAGTTTGTATAAATTGACACATATCTTTGTCAAATTTAATAATAAAAAAGCTTCTACTCAAATGAGAGCAGAAGCTTAACTTTTATTTAAAAGATTTTTACGGCATTCTTAATGAAGATTTCCCTTTTATCTTCAAATGTAGCGACCCAGATGAAACGATTTTCATTAACAAAATAGTAGTTATCTCGCTCCATACCAAATCCATATTGAACAGTTCTACCACTAATCATTTTTTCACTATGATTCGAGTATAATTGGTTAGTCTCAATAAACTTTTTCATATCCTCAAATAAGGTAGTCTTTAACCCCTCTTCATCAGATTCTGAAATCCAAACGAGTGCATAAGATCCACTCTGTGTTTGATATTCAAGAACATAAGCGCCGTCAAGTACCGCTTCGGTTACATGGAGGTCATGCAGGATTTGTTTTGCTTCATCACCTTCTATTTTATTTGTCAAAAAATAGTTCCCAATATTATCTGGAATATGTCCATCATGTAATAGTGCCTCATCATCCATAAATTTAGATGAAATAACAATAACTAATGCAATAAAAACTACTATACTTCCTGCTACCATGAATTTTTTCATGAAAATACCTCTTTTCTAGTAAACTTTATTCCGGATTTTATCTCTCTATAAAAGTATAAATGATAATTATCGAGGAATTTTGAAGAAATTAAGACAATCCTTTGAATACATTTTTAGGAATGAAATAAAGGTTGTCTCAAACGCTCATGAGACAACCTTCTAATTACCTAGTTAATTGAAATTCCATTTGGAAAATATCCAACGTCAATTCGAGAAGTTTCTTCTAAAGTTTCAAGATCAACAACTGAAATTGTATCTTCATACATATTTGTTACAAATGCGTAGCGGCTATCTTTTGAGATAACAATTCCATGGGCACCTTTCCCTAATTGAACTTCTTTAACTACTTCTAGTGTTTCAAGACTAATAACAGAAATCGTATCTGATGGGGATTCTTCACTACCTTGATTTGCTACAATGACATATCGATTATCGTAACTTGCATACATTTGGACTGGGCCAACTCCAACATCGATTTTTTTAATTAACTCTTGTGAGGCAACGTCAACGACCGCTAACTGATCGTCAAAGTGTAAGCCTACAAATGCATACTCACCATTATGTGAAATTCCTGTTTGAACAGCTCCATTCCCTACTTCAATACGGTTTACTTCCTCTTTTGTTGTGAGGTCAACAATACTCATATCAGCACTAACCATATTCGCAATCAATACATATTGTTGATCTACGGAAAGCCGGAGACCATGTGGATACTCACCAACTGGGACAGTAATCGTTTCAGCATTGGTTCTGTTAATAATTGTAATTGTGTTGTCTCCTGAATTACTTACAACAATCGTATTTCCATCCTTGGTAGTAGTTACATGTGCTGGATGGTCCCCTACCTCGTACTCCTCAATCTTTTTTAATGTTTTCAAGTCATAGGCAACTACTTTTTCTACACTTTCTTCATCGTGTCCATGCCCGTGTCCATGACTATCGCCTTCTTCCTCATCTTCATGACCGTGAGGTGGATTAATTGTTACCCAGACTAGGCCAGTTTCAACATTGACTTCAAGATTATGGGCCGAACCTTCTAATTCAATGATTTCTTGTCTTTGTTCTGGATAGTAAATAATTGATAGAGTTTGATCCTTCTCATTTGCAACAGCGACAACGTAACTCTCTTCTACTTCAGCTTCTATATTTGCCTCTGTTTCTACTGAGGTTTCTTCCCCAACCTTCTCTTCTTCTACACTTGCATTTTCTTTTTGCTCACCACACGCAGCTAATAGTAATAGTAAAGCCAATACCGCGATTGTAGTAAACCATCTAATAGATGTTTTCATTGTTCATGTCCCCCTTTAGTATGGTATGCCTTAATTATAAATAGCCACTACCCATAACCGATGTGAGAAAGGTCACTCCTAGAAAATCATTTAAGTACCTTGTCAATGTTCTTTCAATCTTTTTTCACACTTTCTTGATACTTTTATATTAAAGAAGTTTAAGAAATATAAAAAATAACCGCGAGCAGTGCGCTGACACCATTCGTGGTTATTTTCTTTAAATATTTAGTTTGAGACCATCTATCACTGTCCACCTCAAGTGGACTTTTAGCAATTTTTGTCCATTTTGGGTGTCTGACACCCTATTGAGGAAAATTCCCCTCCGCCAGAAGTGTTTCCCACGCTTCTCCGTGGTTTGTCGTTTCTAGAATGTTATTTTGAAATGTAGAAACAGTTACTGTTGTTGAATCATTTTCAACAACAATATAGTTTACTGCGTCCCTACCTAAGTAAAGATTGTAAGAAATCGTTTCTTCACCTTTTAGTCTAAATAATCCATTTTCACTTGCTTCATAAAATACTACTTCATCTTCTCCGACAACATAAAGTGCTGTGAAGTATCCGTCTAATTTCTTAACCCAGTTTACACCACCGTCATTTGTATAAAATAACCCTTTGCTTGTAGCTGCATATGCAATATCACCGTTATTTGGTGCGATACTTAAGTCAAGAAATTCATCATGACTCAATGGTAGTCCTACTGATTTGATTACTTCCCATGTAAAGCCTTGATCATAAGATTTAAAAAGAGCATCCCTTTTACCATCAGAGCCATAACCTAATAATTTTGATTGGTCACTAGTAGCCGTTAAACCATGAAAATCAACCATGCCATGTAATGCACGGACCTCCCAAGTCTGACCAAAATCATTGCTCCAAAGGAAACCTAATGGATTTGGTAATTTACTTCCTTCACCAGGATGTCCACTTGTCATTAAGATATTTGAGCCAGGAACGCGTGAATATCCCATTAAATCAAATCGTTCACTGCCAACAAAATGCGCCAAGTTCGATTCTTTATTGTATTCAATTAACCCATAATGACTTGCTAGTAAGAGTTTATTGGAATCATCAGGATGCTTTGAAAGTCCGTGAATATGAGAGAAAGAAGCAACTTGTTCTCTATTTTCTATTTCTACAGTTTCACCAACAATAACTAAGTTATTTTTAGAACCTTCACTCGTATCTGAATTCGAACCACAGGCTGAGATTATTGCAACAATACTTGCTAATCCCAATGCTAGTAACATTTTTTTTGTTTTCATGACTACATCTCCTTTGTCGTAATTACTTAGTAGTTTAGCAACAATTAGTGGAGAAACTATTAAGAAATTATAGTTAAATTGTGACAAGGGATTTAAATCTATTCTTATTATTCGTTAGTTTTATGAAACGTAACTTTTACTATTGTTCCAATTGTTTGTTCACTGTCAATCGTAATTCTACCTTTATGGGCATCCACAAGTGCTTTTACGATGGAAAGCCCAATTCCAACTCCACCAGTCTTTCTATTTCTTGATTTCTCTCCACGATAAAAACGTTCAAAAACATGTGGTAAATCTTCTTCTGAAATACCTTGACCATTATCTTCAATGATAAAGCAAACATCTTCATTTTCCAGTTTAGAAGTTACTGTTACTATGCCACCTTCATTTGTGTATTTTAAAGCATTGTTTAAAAGGTTAATCATAATTTGAAAAAATCTGTCACGGTCGGCTTGGAAATAGAAATTCGACCTAGGTTCCTCGATGAGGAGTTTGATTTTTTTCTCTTTAAATAATGGCAGGAAAGAGGCTCGTAATGATTCCAAGGCATCTTTCCCATTTATTTCTGATAAACGTAATTGAATTTGTGGGTTTTCAGCTGCCAAGAGTTGTTCAAGATCATCTACCAAGCGAACTAAGCGCATTAACTCTCCGTGGCCTTGTTGCAATCGTTCTGGTGTTGGCTCCCAAACTCCGTCTATAAAAGCTTCAATTTGACTTCTAAGGGTCGCAAGTGGCGTTCGCAATTCATGTGCCAAATCATTTGTAAATTGTTTCCGTAATTTCTCTTGATTACTTAAAGATAAAGCTAATTCATTAAACGACTTTGCTAGTTGATTAATTTCCTCCACATGTTTTTCATCAGGAATTCTAATTTCCAAATTATTTTTCTGAAGCTCCCGAGTGGCATTGGAAACTTGGCGTAATCCATGGGTTAGCTTCTTAGAAAAGAGAAAACTGACAATAATTGAAATAAAAATCATAGATAACGCTACAACAATAATGTATTTATTAAACTGTTCTAAAAATTGAGAATCGATATTTTCATATTCTCTAGGGAAATAGACATCTAATACGCCTATTTTTTTTCCATCACTCATTAGCAGAAACTGGTTACTCTCAAGTTCCTCTATACTAGGTAGATCCATCATATGTGAGTTACCCATGTGTAGATGCCTTGTTGTATCAATAATAGGAATATCATTATCATCATAAAGTTTAAAAAAGAGGTTATCGACCATCGCATAATGATGAAAAATAGGCATCATTGTCTCGCCTGTTAAAACTCCGCCAGTTCTGTATTCCAGTTCTAATCTCTCAATTACCCCTTCAACTTGTTCACTACGTTTCGTTTCCAGATAATCATTAAAGCTACCAAAAAAACTGTACTTGATCGCTAAACTGACCAAAATAATTCCACTTAACGAAACGAGGAGAAAAAAGAACACCAGTCTAGATTGAAATGTTCGAAACATCTAGTTTCCCTCCAAATTTGTAGCCCATTCCGAATACAGTTATGATATATTCTGGATTTTTTGAATTACTTTCAATTTTTTTCCGCAAATTCTTAATGTGGACATCTATACTTCGTTCGTATCCTTCATAGCTTTCGTTTTGCATTTTTTCAAGAAGATCAAGACGGCTATATACCCTTCCTGGGTGTTCTGCCAGCGCCACCAATAATTTGAATTCATTTGGTGTTAAGTTGATTGCATTACCCTTCACCCGCACTTCTTTTTTCAAAAAATCTACGGTTATATCTTTATCGTTAAATGACAATAGATCCCTGCTGCTTCCTTGCTTCGTTCTACGTAGTATTGCCTCAACACGCACAACGACTTCACGTGGGCTAAAAGGTTTTGTTAAATAATCATCTGCACCAATAATGATCCCGTTAATTCTATCCTCTTCTGCTGTTTTAGCAGTAAGCATCATAATTGGTACATCACTCGTTTCCCTGACCCGTTTACAGATTTCTTCACCTGAAAAATCTGGTAGCATTAAATCAAGAATAAGGAAATCCGGGTTTACGTCATTGAAGATTCTCAATGCTTCGGATCCATTTACAGCTGTATAGACAAGATAGCCAGCACGCTCTAGATAGGCTTTTATTACATCGATAATCATTGGTTCATCGTCAACAACAAGAATTTTAATCATCATTTTACCAGCCCCTTTACTTGAAAAAATTATAGCATATACAATTAAATATTTTAGAATACACATAACAATTCTATAACTTCTTCATAACTTCTTTACATCTGTTGGTTAAACTGTAGATAGAAAAAGAAAAGGAGCTGGTAAAAGATGAAGAAAAAAGTAATTGCAGTACTAACAGCAACTTCACTAGTTTTAGGAATTGGTTCTGTGGCCTTAGCAAATTCAGATAACGATGTTTTTGAAAATTTCAATTTCAAGGATATGCTACCGTTTATGCAAGAGATGCATCCTGACCTAGAAGAAGAACAATTAGAAGAAATGTATAATCGTTGTCACGGCGAAGGTGGCATGATGCAAGGAAAAATGGGCGGTATGATGCAAGGAATGATGAAAAGTGGCAACTTTGAGGGCATGAAGAAAATGATGAAAAGTAATAGCGGAACAGAGCTTTAAAGAAGGGTGTCAGACACCCTTCGTGGACATTTTCGTAAAAAAATCCACATGAGGAGGACAAATTGTCCTCCTCATGTGGATTTTTAACTGTTTTTGTCCATTTCGGGCGTCTCCACTGTAAATGCTGATGAAAGTGAACTTTCATGCGGGTCTGACACCGTAGGTTTAGGTGTATTATGATATTCTTACTTCTTTTTTTAGATTTTCAAAGCCATAGCGATCGATAAATTTAGCCAATCTTTCTCGTTTTCTCCCGTTTTTTCGATATACCTCTAAAACGGCATCAACTAAATCATATAATTGGTCTGGTTCTAATTTGTCCTTGAGTAACACTGCAGCGCGGGCATCTTCTCCCTTTGCTTGACCACCAACATACAATTCATAGTGTTCCAAACGCTTTATGACACCGATATCGTTAATAAGCGGCTCACCACAAGCATTTGGGCAACCTGTATAAGCAGGACGTAAGGTAAATGGCACTTCCTGACCTGCAATTCGCTTATTTAACTCAATCGCGACAGGCATCCCTTCTTCATCTGCACCTTGGCAAAAGTTACATGTGCGTAAGCTTTTTACATATGGACCAACTTTATATACGGAAAACCCTACTGCTTCTAATTCGTCTTTTGCTGTTTCAACTTTCTCTTCCGAAACTTGAATAATTAGCTGTTGAAATGTTGTTAATTCAATTTCTGTATCTTCATCTAAATAAGTACCTAACGCAATTAGTTGCTTTGGAGTTAACTTTGCCCCAAAGCCAATACCACCATTTATAGCTAACGGAATTAATTTTTTTTCGGTCATTTATCTTCCCCCATTCATAGCCTGTTACATAATTATAAAATACCTCTATAGGGTATGTAAATAGGAATATGTTTCTGTTATAAAAATGTCCACGAGTGGTGTCTGGTGTAAGCACCATCCGTGGACATTTTTCAATTAAATTCCACCTGACGTGGACATTCATCATAGTAAATTATTTCTACTAAGGCGAAACATCTTCATTCATTTTGTAGCCAATTCCCCAAACTGTTTCAATGATTTGCTTCTTAAGCCCAACCATTTTTAACTTTTCTCTTACATTTTTAATATGAGTGTCAATCATTCGTGCATCTCCCATATCATAGTCATCCCATTCAAGTTGAACGAGTTGTTCTCTACTGTATACTCTACCAGGATTTTTAACTAGTCTAAGTAACAATTTATATTCCTTCTTTGTCAAAAGTACCGTCTGTCCCAAGTATGATACTTTCATTTTTTCTTCTTCAAATAGTAAATCATGGAGACAAAAGGCAGTACTTTCATCTTCTTCAACTCTCTGAGCCCTTCTCATCAATGATTGACTTCTTGCGATTAACTCTTTAGGTTCAAAAGGCTTTACAATATAATCGTCAGCACCTAGCTGCAAGCCTTCAACAATACGATCTGAATCACCTAAGGCAGTTAACATGATAATAGGAACATCTTTATCAATCATTTGGCGAACACTCGTTAAAACTTCGAAGCCATCTACCGTTGGCATCATAACATCTAATATAATTAAGTCGTACTTCTTATCCATGACTTTCTCCATCGCATCAAAACCCGTTTTTGCTTCATCAATTTGGTATCCACAAGGCATAAGACAAACAGTTAACAGATTTCTCATCTCTAGCTCATCATCAACAATTAAAACCTTAACACCCATCGGCCACACTCCAAACTTTTATTTGATTTATACCTAAAATGTATCTTATTACTATGGAAAAAGTATGGAGAAACTAAGAAAGGTTTTAGAACTGCTATCGAAATTTATTTCTTATTAGGCCTCACTTTTTTAAACATGTCACATAAATATAAAAAAACTGCTGAACAAAATATAGTGGTCAGCAGTTTTTAAGCTAGTTTTACTATTTTCCTTAAATAGACTTGAACTTTCTTAATCTTAACGTATTAAGTACAACAGAAACAGAACTAAATGCCATTGCCGCTCCCGCTAACATCGGATTAAGCAATATTCCAAAGACTGGGTAGAGCATCCCTGCTGCAACAGGTATTAAGACAATATTATAACCGAAAGCCCAACCAAGATTTTGCCAAATCATTCTCATCGTTGCTTTTGATAATTTAAGTGCTGTAACAACACTCATAATATCACCACGCATTAACGTGATATTTGCTGTTTCCATCGCTATATCTGTTCCTGTACCAATAGCAATGCCTACATCTGCTTGGGCTAATGCTGGTGCATCGTTAATACCATCTCCAACCATCGCAACAACCTTACCTTCTTCTTGAAGGAGCTTTACTTCTTTAGCTTTATCTTCAGGTAATACTTCAGCGATAAAACGATCTACGCCGGTTTCCTTTGCAATTGCTTCGGCAGTTTTATAGTGATCTCCTGTAATCATAACTACTTCTAAGCCCATCTTTTTCATTTCCGCAATTGCCTTTACAGAATCTTTCTTTATAGGGTCCGCAACTGCAACAACGCCAGCACAACTGCCTGCAATTGCCACATACATTGGTGTTTTCCCTTGACCCGCTAACTTCTCGGCAAACTCCGTAGCTTTCCCAATGTCTATCGCTTTTTCTTTCATTAGCTTTAGGTTACCAACGTACACCATTTTCCCTTGAACGGTCGCTTCGATTCCGTGTCCTACAATCGCTTGGAAATCTTCAGGTTCTATTAATGGTAATTTTCTTTCCCTTGCTTCTTGAACGATCGCCTCTCCTAATGGATGCTCAGATGCAGTTTCTACAGAAGCAGTAATGGCTAATAAGTCTTCCTCTGAAACCGTAGAGGTCAAATAGATGTCTGTTACCTTGGGTTTTCCTTCAGTAATTGTTCCTGTTTTATCTAACACAACCGTAGTCGTTTTATGAGCTTTTTCTAAACTTGCTGCATCTTTAATTAACACTCCATTTTCCGCACCTTTTTCAGTTCCCACCATAATTGCAGTAGGCGTGGCCAACCCTAAGGCACAAGGACATGCGATGATTAAAACTGCAATAAATGTCGTTAGTGAAAAGATTAGTGCTGGTTCAGGGCCAATGATGTACCAAACAATTGCTGACAATGTTGCCATGATTAAAACAGCTGGAACGAAGTAAGCTGAAATTACATCAACAATTCGCTGAATAGGTGCCTTTGATCCTTGCGCTTCATTTACCATTCGAATAATCTGGGCAAGCGCTGTTTCTTTACCTACTTTAGTTGCCCGGAAAGTAAACGATCCAGATTTATTAATTGTTGCACCGATTACTTCATCATTAATTACCTTCTCGACCGGTAAAGACTCACCTGTGAGCATTGATTCATCAACTGATGATTTTCCTTTTATGATAACCCCATCTACTGGAATTCTTTCTCCAGGCCTAACAATAATTTCATCACCTACAAGCACATCTTCAATTGGAAGTTCTAACTCATCACCATTTCTAATTACTTTGGCAGTCTTTGCTTGTAAATTCATCAGCTTTTTGATCGCAGTAGAAGTTTTTCCTTTTGCTTTTGCTTCAAAATAACGTCCTAGTAAAATCAACGTTGTGATCACTGTTGTAACATCATAGTATAGTTGATATGGAAAGCCCATTTGTGATAATGTCTCTGGAAACAAGGTCATTGCACCACTATATACCCAAGCTGATGTTGTACCCATGGCAACAAGGACATTCATATCAGCTGATTTATTCTTTAAGATTTTGTAGCTATTTCGATAAAATCTCCAGCCTGGAACAAGTTGAACATACGTAGTTAACAGTAACAACATATAAGGATTAGATAAGTATTCCGGAACCCATGAACCCCACCCTTCCATCATATGCGGAATACTACCTACTAAAACGATACTAGAAACGATAGCACTTAAAATAAAATCCTTCTTTAGCTTTTGAGATTCCTTTTCCTGATCATTTTCAGTACTTTCTTCGCTTAACTCGTCTAGTAGGGCAGATTCATACCCAAGCTTTGTTACAGCTTCTATAACTGTTTGAGATTGAAAGTTCTTGTTTGATACTTGAACCTGTGCTTGATGTGACGCTAAGTTTACTGTAACACTCTCTACCCCTTCAACCTTGGATATCACCTTCTCTACTCGGTTCACACAAGATGCACATGTCATCCCCTTGATTGAATAAAGAAACTTTTTATTAGATTTATCTTCCTTTAGCCTTGCCTCAAAACCTAATTTATTTATCGCTGCTACGATTTGCTCATCTGCTACTTCTGTTGGATCATATTTTACTTGTGCCTGGTTTGTAGCTAAATTAACACTAACTGACTCTACTCCGTTTACTTTTCGAACAGCTTTTTCTACACGATTAACACAAGATGCACAAGACATTCCATTGACGATATACTCTTTCGTTTCTATGTTCATTAGTACTCCTCCTTTGTATATTAGACAGGGTATTTAGTTATCAGTAAATTTAACTTAAGTAATATAGATTAAAATCATTACGTATAATCTATACATATAGGGGGTATTAGTATTATTATAAGATCTAATTGTTAAGAAACTATGAAGTTATACTAAAAACGACCTAAATAGGTCGTTTTATATTTCAGTTATTTTATTACTACTGACTACAACAAGTTAAATTGATTTATTTCTTTGTCTAATTCAATCGCCATTTCTTTAAGTGAATCAGCAAATTTTAATACTTCATTTAATGATCCCATTTGATCCTCTGTAGAAGAAGCTACCTCCTGAAACTTGGAACAAGAATCTCTTGTAATCGAATCTACAAAAGTTAAACTACTAAAAAGCTTAGTTGATGTTTGATACATTAACTCTAGGTGCTTTGACACAGAATTTATTTGGTTTGATACATCTTGCGTTTTTTTATAAATTGCATTGAAACCTTCACTACCTTTATCTATAATAGCACTTCCTCGTATCACTTCAGTAGTCACTTGTTCCATTGCTTTCCTTGACTGAAGGCTACTTGCCTGAATTTGTGAAGCTATTTTTGTTATATGTTTCGCATAGATATCCGTTTGTTCTGCAAGTTTTCGCACCTCACTTGCTACAACAGAAAATCCCTTACCTGCTTCTCCAGCTCTAGCAGCTTCAATTGAGGCATTTAAAGCTAATAAATTGGTTTGAGAAGAAAGTTGAACAATTGCTTCTGTTATTTTCCCAATTTCTTCTGTTTTCATACTTAAGCCCTGTACTTCTTCGCTAGATGTATTAACAACTTCACTTATTAAGAGCATTTGCTTTTTTGCCTTTTTAATTAGCCTATCTCCATTTAACGCTTCGTTTATTGCATTTTCAGAAACTTCTTTCATAGTCTTTGAGTAATTTTCAACTTCTTTAATTCCGTTTGCCATGTACTTCATATCTTCAAGACTTTTCTCATTTCCTTTGATTAAAACATCTGTTTCAGTAGCAACTTCTTGAATTGACATTGCTATTTCTTTAGAAAAACGAACTACTTGATTAATGTTTGTTGAAAGATGGTCTGAAGATTGTAATACATGTTTACTAGAGTTTGTTGATTGTGAAAGTAATAATTTTAAACTATTAACCATTTTACTGACCGAATCGGAAAGTTGTCCCACTTCATCTTTAGTAGATACTTTCGCAAAATTAACATTTAAATTCCCCTTTGCAATTTGGTTAGTTACATCTACGATTTTTAATAAAGGATTGATGATAAACATACTAAGCTTTCTCCCAATAATTAAGGAGCTTACTATCCCTAAAACAATTACTAATAGCATAATTTTTTTTGCTTGTGCAACATGGCTGATGTTTTCTTGATGGATAATATCTGCTCGCAAAAGGCTTTCTATTATTTCCTCATTTAAATTTTCTGGTATCTCATGTGCTTTGCCATACTCATGTGTTGGAGTCATTGTACTATGTGCATGAAGGTCTCCTTCAACTTCTTCTACAAGTCCATAAAGCTGCTTGATTGGTAATACACCCTCTGTATAAATAATATGTAATTCTTCGTTCATTTTATTTAAATAATGATAGCCTATTCCTCCTACCACACTAATAAAGAAGGCTCCTACTAATACTAGTATAAAAATTTTTGTTGACAGCTTAGCATTAGAAATCACATCTTCACCTCTTTCTAAAAATTCATTTTCTGTTTTGGCAACACTATATTAAGGGAAATACCGTAAAATTTATTACGGCACTCCCTTATGTTTATTCACTTGATTTTATTTACTTAAATTTATTAGTAACTCATCCTTGATAAAGGGACGAAACTTCACTGATAGTTTTGTATCAATGTTTTTTAAAAGTGGTTGTTTATCAACCGTTTTTTCGAATAAGGCTAGAAATTGCGGATGATGTGAATCGTTACTAATCACGATCCACTTGTCAGCCTTAATTTCACCTCCATCATCATTAGTTAGAAACGTTCTTTCAGCAAACGGAATTGATGAAAGATCGCCTGAATGCGTCGTCATTTCAACCTTTAGCGCAAAATATTGAAATGGGTCAATATCAATATTACTTATTATTAAAAGGGTATTTTCTTCGTCAAACGGGGATAAAAGTTGAGCTTTCACCTCAATTCCTTCTGCAAAGACTTCATTTTCAACGATATATTTATTAAGCCCAAATTTACTCCGATTATTGTCATTACTAGTTTTATCCGATTTGCTGACATTATTTAACTCCATACCTTTTAGCGTCATTTCATGTGGCTCTTTTCCCAACTCTAATTCTCTTAGAATTTCATAATCGATTGTATCGATAATGACTAAATTGTTCGCTTCACGCTGTGTTACAAACGCTAAATCTCCGTCCGGAGAAAACGAAATGTGATTTGCAAATGAGCCTGTCGTAATTGTCGTTACCAAGGATAGTGTCTCGACATCAATGACAGAAACATCACTTGAATGGTTATTCGCTGTCCAAACTTGTTTACCATCAGGAGAAACGGTTACACCGTGCACTCCCTCTCCAACCTCTATTTCTGATAGAACATTAAATGTCATCATATCGATTACTGTTAAACTATTTGACCTAACATTCGCTACAATAGCATAGTCTAGGTTTGGACTAAGTGCTACCTCATTTGGAACCTCACCAACAGGAATCGTCGCTAATACTTGAAATGTATAAGCATCAATCGCACTAACAGAATTCCCATTTACATTTGCAACCCAAATTTGAGTGCCATCAACTGAAACACTAACGTGTGCAGGTCCATCATCTGTCGTAATTAACACCACTTCTTCAAAGGTATTTGTATCAATAACAGCAACTTGTCCACCTTCGTGACCAAGGCCAGCCATTAATGAAACGTAGACATACTTCCCAGAAGGGTGAATATCAATGCCGTGAATACCTTCTTCAAAGGTTTTCTCTCTTAAGACTTGTTTTGTTTTGACATCCAATGCACGTAAACTCTTACCTTGAAACCCTGTCCCGAAATAAACAGTTGTCTCATCCGGAGAGATCGCTATTCCATGCGATAATTGCTCAGCATTTAGTTTAATAGAATTTACAGGGGTGTTACTTTGTAAATCAATTTCAGAAATAGTCCCATCGCCAGCATTAGCTACGAAAAAAATAGGTGCGCTAAGTGACTGTTTATTCGATACGAATAAAAATGAGACTGCACCTCCGATTATCAGTGCCATGATTATTAATAACATTCGATTTCTTTTCATATTTTTAGCCTCCCTTTTATTTTTTAATGACCTATATGCATAAAAAAGTGCATGAATGGACTGATCAAAAGCATTAGTATAAATTTATATAATCCTCCAGATGGCAGAGAAACAGCAACAGTGCTGCAAAAGTAATCCTGTATAAATAACATTTATTTATTAGTAGGCATCTTTTTCACTCCACCTCCACCTTCTACAATATTAAATAGTTATTAAAAAACAGTGGAGAAACAGTGAAAGTTTAATTAATTTCAAATCTATCGAAAAAAGACTGCTACAAAAACATGTATGTTTTTGTAGCAGTCTTTGAATTTACATCCTATATATTAATGACCACTGTGATCGCCATGACCACCACCATCTGATGGAACGATTTCAAGCATTTCATCAATAATTCCTTGTACTCTATAGGAAACCAACGCCTCATTTCCTATTAAGTACCCATGGTTATATGGACCTTCTGTCGGCTCCTTATCAAACATAGGTTTAAGCATCGCTAAATATTCATGCATCTCTTCATTAAATTTACCATCTTCAAGCCAAACCATCGGTGCATGTTTCCCTAAATGAGCAAATGGAGCGGAAGTTATCGCTAATTCCGGGATAGTAGTTGAAACCATCACAATACCATGACCTGGACTTGTAATCCCCCAACCAAAATTGGTTTTTGGATCTCTAAATTTTGCGAATTCAATTGCCATTTGGGCTGGGGTCTCACCACTAATACGTGTTACCTCTCCGTATTGCCCTAATTGATTTAAAACTTCGTTTGAAATCACACTTTCTGGTCCTACAACGTAAATAGAAGCATTTCCAGCTCTTTTTTCTAACGCAGAAATTGTTTCAGCAGGAATTTCTGTCTCAGAAACATATAAAAGTGATTCATTCATATGTGTAATCCAGCTTCCAGCTATAATTGTAAATTCTTTTGCCTTTTCATCAAGCGAGCCAATAATAACACTTTCTGGTACTTCGTTAATAAGGTTTGAATAAAACTCATCAATTTCATTAGCAAATGCAGCTGGATTTTCCTCAGCAATTGTTAACACTTCGAAATCATTTAATTTATCTAGTTCACCCTCGTTTAATTTTCCTAATACCATAATTTGTGTTCCACTTATGTTCCCTTTAGGATTTAGTCTCTTAATTTCATTTAGAATTAAGTCAGGAATTATGCCTTCACTTGTAAAAAGTAAAGGACCGTCATTTGGGTGATGAACTAAATTTAAACTAGCAAGGGATAACTGCCATTCTTCTAATGGCGCTAACATTATTGTCCCTGGTTGATTCGCATTGTGTGTTGCTGGCCAAATCGTTTGCGACGTTAAAACTGATACCTCAAAAGGATCGTTACTGTTTAACCTAGTGACATTTTTTGTGTTTAAATGTAACAAGCCGCCTATAGAAACATTTTTAGTTTCATTGCCTTCTGTTACTCCTATTTTTTCCTGACCAGGATCTGAATCTGAGTCTGAATCTTGGGTATCATCATTTGAACACCCACCAATGATACTTACAGTAAAAATTAATAAAAACAAAACTAGAATCCCTTTCATCTTAAACAAGTTATTTCCTCCTTCTTATTGTTAAATTATAATCATTATAATTTTTATTTATGAAGAAACTTTGAAGAAGTTAAAGAAACATATGTAAAAGTATGTCCACGCATAAAGCATGTGGTTTTCGTTGCTAGTATTCCAATAGATACATTCATTATTCAAGTCTAACTAATAATAAAACTTGTACTACTCGCCTTTAAATACATTCCCAGAATAAATTGCATTAATACAATATTCCTTAAAACATTCATAAAAGGTGTTATCCCCGTAGAGTTAGCACCTTTTTAATACCATGGAGAATCCCATATTTCAACATAATAGAAAAAACTAATAAGATGCCTTTTTAGAAATCTTACTCAGTACTGAAATATCATGACCAAACTTCCCCATTGCATCACAATCACATTTCAAGTCAGAAAAAGTTATATATGATATCGGCATACTCTTTAATGAAGTCTGTAATGAAGGGCGTAGAAGTTGTGCTTGTATTTCTCTTTCCCTTTTTTTAGGGGCTATTAGATATAATTGACACTTACCATCACCCATGGATGTTGCTAAATCGTGCAGACGTAAAATTCCAGAATAGATGGAAGTGCTTTTTTCAACTTCAAAGGCCCCAACAAACTGACCAATTTTATCAATCCAAATGACATCAATTAAAGAAACCGTCCTAAAAACATCTTCTGAAAAACATGCTTGAGGTAACTTTTTTAACGATAATTCCCCTAAAACTTTTCCTTGCCTTTGTTTACTATGATCGTTTTTAGCAATCCAAACCTCATACCCTAAATCCTTACCGAGTTTTGCTAATAAATATTGCATCTCACTATGATCATTTTCCTCTAATAGATCATCAAGTACTTGCTGATGTCTTTTTTTAAAGGTTTTTAGTTTCTTCGCTTCACTTACCTCAATTACCATTTCGACATTCTCAGGAATTACAATTCTACCAATACCAATTTCAAATAGTAATCCACAAAATGCACCATAGTCATTAGAAAATAAATGACGATACTTTTCATTTGTTTGAATAATTGTCTCACGCATCTCTAAATATTCGAGCCAAGAGCCTAATTTAATTTTTTTATGAAATAATGCATTAAAACCATTTACAATAGCGGTGTTGAATGGAGGGAAGAAGGTAGGGTGGAGAAAATACAATATATTAGCAACAGCTGGACCTAATCCTTTTATCTTCTTTTCATTTAGCTTTAGGATTTCGTCAACGACCTTTTTGTCATCTTTTGCTAATAGACAAGCGTTTAAAAAACTACCGAACGCACTCTTATTCTCTTCATTTTCATAAATATCTGGTATCCGTAATTTCGGTTTCCAATAAAAAGCATGCGCAGCTCCTTCAAAAACTTGTTTCTGTTCAGATATCGCTGTAATTACTGTTTCCAGACTAGATTCTTTAAAATCATTTCCAAAAGTCTGATTTTGAATATCTAATACAACATCTTTAATTCCAGCTTTAATCGTTCGAAATGATTTTAAACGGTCTTTGTCTTGAAGAAACCAAGTGTTATATACCGATTCAGTGTCACTTCGATATTCTTCAATTAGTTTTTTGAGTGAACTATTCTCCATTTTAGTTCTCCTTTACGCTACTTCTCATCAAATCCAGTATTATTTTTTTTACAATTTTATTCAAATATCGAAATCCAAAACTCTAAGTGTTGACAGGATCTTTACAGGAACAATTGGTTTCATTTTTGTTGCAAGAGCAAACTTCTTTACCCTCGCAACAATCATTTTTTGCTTCCTTTTTCACCACTTTAATTAGAGAATAGGTAATAATAATAAGAACAGTTACTACAAAATAATTAGTAGCTACAGAAATTACGTCCAACATAACTCTTCCTCCTTCAAAAGTTTATTTTCTTCTTACATAATGAAATAAACTTTTGAAGAAACAATAAAGAAAGTTTGTATAATTTCGAAATCATGAAAATAGCATACTCAACATAAAAAGTTGCAATTAAATAAAAAAACTTCTACAAGCACACGTGTCATTGTAGAAGTTTTTTAATAAATTCAAATTCAAAATTGTTTAATTTCCTGAGTAAATTTCATAATTCCCAATATCGAGCCATAATCTCTCTAAATAAGGTTACAAAGGGTTTATATTTAGTATTATTGTGGCGAGAATGAAAGATTTGAAATTTATTATCCTGCGTAATCAATTAATGAGATCATTCCACTTTCCGCATGGTGTAGCTCATGGCAATGAAACACCCATTTTCCAGGATTATCAGCAATTAATACAATTTCATATGTTTCATCTGGTTTAATATTTAGTGTATCTTTAAAGATTGGTGACCCTTGTACTGCTGCACCATTTTTAGAAATCACATAGAAGAAGTGTCCATGGCTATGCATCGGGTGGTCAACTCGACTATTATTCCTAATAGTCATCTTGATTACATCGCCTTCTTCAATTTCATAAACCTCTAAATCAGGGGCTTTCTTACCGTTAATAGTGAATGTATCATCTCCATCATTTGAAGCTAAGATCATTTCAAATTCCTTAGTTACATTATTAATTCTTTCAATTTGTTGACTTTGACCATATTTAGTAATGTCAAACGTCGATAATGGTTCGTTGTTAATCTGAAGACGCTCGTTTTCGTACCCTTCATATACAAGAGGAAGGATAGTATATAATTTTTCTTCATTTGCTTCCGCATATATCTCTATTCCCCATGCTCCAGCATTATTTAAATTAATTTCTACATCATACCTTTCTCCAGGTGCGATCAAAAGAATTTCATTTGTAATAAATGTTGGTTCATTCACAGGTTGACCGTCATAATGTGTTATCTTAAATTCATGGTTAGGAATAGTAATTGTCTGTGTATATAAGCCTGAATTAATAAATCTTAAGCGATTAGAATCCCCTTCTTTCACTACAAAACTACTAATATCTGCTTCTGCCTTTCCATTAATCACAACCGTATCATACATTTCATTCATCATCTCATTATGCGGTAATTCAATACTATTTCCGTTTCCATGAGAAGCATGGCTTGCTCCATGGGCGTTTCCATGACTTTCTCCATTTTGTTCAGTTTCGTCATACATCTCCTCAAGCATCGCTGACCATTCACTAATAAATACAACTTGATCTATTGCATATTCTTTTTTATTATTTTCTTCGATGATGATTGCTCCGTACATACCTCTAAATAATTGTTCTGCACTATTTTCATGGGAGTGGTACCAATACGTCCCTGGTATAGTTGCTGTAAATGAATAAATAAATTCTTCTCCCGGTTGAATAACACTTTGTGTAATTCCCGGGACTCCATCCATTTCATTCACAATTGGTAACCCGTGCAAGTGTAATGCCGTCGGTTCTGGTAGTGAATTTAAAAAACGTAGTTCAACTTCGTCCCCTTCGTTTACTCTAATTTCTTCACCTGGCAACTTTCCATTATACATCCAAGCTCTAGTCACTCTATCACTTGAATATTGCCATTGCCCTTCTATTGCTTCAATCGCAAAAATCACTTTTCCATCAGAATCGGCTTTTACAGAATTATTCTCCTGATTAGTTTCTTCTGAAATTGTGTCCTCAACAATTTTTTCTGTTGATGACTGATTGCTACAAGCTAGCAAGATTACCCCTAAAAGTACCATTATTACTGTAAGTTTTAAATGTTTCATCATTTCCCTCCTAATAAGAACAAGTAATTCGAACGCTCCTTACCCTTTTAATAGGGAAGAGCATGTTTGATAAACCGACTGAGGCTCCAGTTAATAAACCATATCGCAAGCTTCAAGTTGATGATCTACCGATCATTGAAGTTCCAAAAAAACTAGATTTTCAAGTTTTATTAACCGAGCATCTTGAGTCTAAAGGTAAACCTCTCAAACCAGTACAAAGACGGTCGAATTCAACACCCGTTCCTTCATCAATGAAATGTCCTACGTGTGGTGCTCCAGCTGAGTATTTATATGCGAACAATGGAGCGAAAGGACAATATCAATGTAAGGTGTGTTCATGTCTTTTCAGTGAGAAAAATCGTTATCTCAAGGAAGCAATCCTGAAATGCCCTCACTGTTCAAAAACACTTGAAAAAGTGAAGGAAAGAAAAGACTTCCATGTGTACAAGTGTAAAAACGACGCTTGTTCTTATTACCAACATAAACGTAATGCGATGACTCAAAAAGAGAAAAATCGGTTCAAAGAAGATCCTCAAGCCTTTAAACTTCGCTATATTTACCGCCAGTTTCACATTGATTTTCAACCATTAGCGAAGCATTCACCAAAGAGACCACGAGTTGATCTATCAAGAATTTATGTGTCTCCACATACGCTTGGATTGATATTGACTTATCACGTCAATTATGGACTTTCAGCCCGTAAAACAGCAGCGCTGATGAAAGACGTACATGGTGTTTCAATCTCTCGTCAAAGCATTTTAAATTACGAAAATAGTGTGGCCTTGTGGTTGAAACCGTATATTGATCACTATCCTTATGAGCTTTCAGATCAATTCTGCGGTGACGAAACGTACATCCGTGTGAATGGCCGTTGGCATTACCTATTTTTCTTTTTTGATGCCGTAAAGAAAGTCATTCTCTCTTATCCTGTGTCACCTAACCGAGACACAGCTACAGCTATTAAAGCGATAGACGAAGTGTTGTTAAAGCTTAGGAAAATCCCAGAAAACCTAACTTTCGTTGTCGATGGCAATCCCATTTACTTATTAGCACAACACTTTTATGCCCAGCACCAAATCCCGTTTGAGGTCATTCAGGTAATTGGCTTAACGAACGAAGACGAGGTGTCAAAAGAATATCGACCTCTCAAACAAATTATCGAGCGGCTAAATCGTACCTTTAAAGGAAACTATCGATCCACTCATGGTTTCGGTTCAGAACATGGTTCTGTTTCTTTTGTGACCTTGTTCGTTGCTTACTTTAACTTTTTAAGACCACATTCAGCTTTGGAAGGAAAAGTACCAGTAACAATTCCTGAGTTAGAGAAGCTTCCAAACATGCCTGCTAGATGGACAACTCTTATTGGTCTTGCCCAGGATTGGATAAGTAAGCAAACTGCCTAACTTTTGTTTAGCTGAGCCCTTCCTAGCCATCGGCGGAGCGCACTCTTGACAAACCGAACTTGCCAATGGTTTAAAATGGAAGTACCAAGGGCTTATTTAGCTATGCCTTCTTTTGTCCTCTTCGCCCTTGTTAAACCTCTCGCTAAACCATTGGCGTGTTTGTCAAGAGCGATGGCGAGAGCTACCACCAGTTAATTGGTAGAAAGTGTCATCAGCCTTTAGTTTTCATAGAACTTTTGACACTACCATATGTTTACAAATAATAGATTAAAGAAAAAATATGAAGAAACATTTAAGAAAGTTTGTATATCTAGCAAATATTTATGCTTAAAAATAATCGCTTGCAATTTTACATAACAAAAAAGCCTTTACAACATCAATGATATTGTAAAGGTTTTACATGGCTAAAAATCTGTGAATTGTTCTAAAGTATACAACGAAGTTATCCATCACATCACTTTAACCCTGAAGTAAATAGTAAAGAAGAAGAGACACAAAAGTTAATCCCCAAACATAAAACCAGATTTTCGCAATTTCATACCTTTCAACATTTGCTGGTCTGACAATTTTGGTTGTTTTCTTGCGATAAAGCATGACTAGAACAACGACAATAATACCAACAATACTCATTACATGACTTACACTGATAAAATCAAATAAAAGAGGGTTCTCTCTGAAAAATTCAACAATACCTCTTATTGTTAAGAAACCAATTAAATAGTGTAAAAATACTTGCCCTTGATAGGAACTACTTTTTAACCTTAACCACAAATAACCAAACAAGAGATAGTTTAATGTAAATTCGTATGCTTGAACAGGATGAAGCATTACCCCATCAACTCTAATTGCCCATAGGGGATCACTTGCTGTTGGGTATCCAAAAACGTCACAACCAATTCTACTAATACCTTGAGCTAGAATGATAAATGGTGCAGCTATATCTAACGTTTTCCAAACTGGTAATTTATTTTTCCACAAATATAAAATACCAACTAAGAAACCACCTACCAAACCACCGTGAATTGAAAGTCCCCCTTTGTGTATAAAGAAAATTTCAATGGGATTCGAAAAATAATAAGCAGAATTATACACTAGAACATATACCACACGCGCCCCTAGGACACCGCCAATAAATGATAACAGCACTCCATCTAACAGTAGCTTCTCATTCAAGCCTTTGCTTTTAGCCACCTTTAAAAAGTAGTACAATCCAACAAACACACCAATTGCGATCATCATTCCGAACAAATAAATATTAATAGGTCCAATACTAAATAATGGTTCCATGTTGCCCCCTATCTCCCAATTGCTTAGATCTTTATTAATGATATTTAATTCGAGAAATCTATTTACTTATTTCTATTGTTTTTAAAGGCAAGAATTACTAGATATAATCCTGCCCCAACTAAGATGACTTTTCCTTGCCATGTCCATTGCGTAACTTGGTACACAGAATAGGCTTCAATCAATAAAGCTGGTACCTTTCCGATTGTACTAGCGATAGCAAAGATAATAAATGAGACCTTTCCTATCGAGCTGATAAAAGTAACTAAGCCTGATGGTACAAAGGGTAATAGTCTTAACGACAAAATTAAATAAAAGGCTTCTTTACCTTGCTTCCAAAGTAACGTTTTTGCCTTTGGATATTTTTCAACTGTTAAAGTTGATAACTTTTTAAAGCCTTTACGATAAAGTAAAAAGGCAACAATTGCCCCAATCGATTCACCTAAAAATGAGATAAGCGTACCCGTCCAGAAGCCAAAAAAGATAATGTTTGCACCCGTAACAAAAAAGCTTGGGATAAAACCAAAAATGGCAACGATTATATTAATCACAATACTTATTATTAAGGCGTAATTTGAATATTGTTCAAAAAATAAAACCAAACTTTCTTCCATAAATGCTCCTAACTAGATTAAGATGATTGTTTTTTAATTCCTTGCAATTCTTTTGATAAATTTTCGTTTTGATCGACTAATTTTGCCAATCTATTTTCTAAATCTTGTAGTTCATTACTTGTTTTAGTTTCTGGATTTTTGATTGTATTTTTTTTCGCAAGTGAAATTGATCTCCAACAAAAATATATACATATTCCTTTTAATATCACTATTAGTAACAAAAGTGTACTCACCAAATATCCTCCTGCAAAAATTTATTTTTTACTATGTTTTAATTTATTTATCTCTTCTAGTAAAAGTTGATTTTGCCTTTCAATTATATCAAGTTTTGTTTGTAGTCCTTCAACATTAGTCGGCGAATTTACACTATTTTTACTTAAGTTGTTATCGTGACCATTCTTTGAACAGCAACCTCCACCGCTTTTTTTCATCCAAAACACCATGACAACTAACACAATGACGAAGAAAAAATTGATAAAGTTAGCACCGACATCCATTTCATTTTCTCCTTTTCCCCTTTTTAAGGTTGGATTTTTTTATCTAGATCTTTTCATTCTTTCGATTTCTTCTAACATCTGTTCATTTTGTTTCATTAATTTACTCATATTTTCCTGTAATTTCTCAGTTTGAAGCGTATTCCCTGCTCCATGATCCTTGTTTTGTGTTCCCCTCATAATCAAGTATAATAATCCCCCCATCATTAACGGACAGGCTAATAGTGCAAGAAAAGCTAAATTATCCATAATTAATTTCCCTCCTTAAATTTCGATAAACATAGTAAAAACCTATTTTGTCAAAAAATTTCCAATTGTTAATGTTAATTTTAATATTTAATTGTTATGAAAGTATGGAAAAATGGTGAACATTTTTTGTTATAAGCGAAGGATGAATTCAAAGCCTCTAAAAAAGGATAGAAATGATCCCCTTTGTAAAAGTTTTTCTTAATATCTATATCAAAAACACTCTATTTCTTATTGGGAAATTTTAAGATAATCCATATAAAAATTAAGATCAAAAGGGGAATAATGAACCATAAACAGATTTGAAACAAAATACCAAAAAATATAAGTGTTGAATAATGACTTAAGCTAAAAAGAATAGCCATTGCTAGGCACGATAAACCAATAACGATAAAAGAGAGTGCAATTAACCAATCGGTTTTTTTCACAATGTTCCCCCCTCTTTCTTTGACAGCGGGAAAGCTACCACCACCGTCGTCCCTACATTTACTTTACTTTTTATTGCTATAGTGCCATTTTGTAGTTCTACTAGTTTTTTCATTATTGATAGTCCAAGCCCAGATCCTCCATATTTACGCGATCTAGATTTTTCCACATGATAAAACCTTTCAAATATATATGGTAAATCCTCGTCAGAGATTCCAACTCCAGTATCTTTAATATCTATCTCCAACATGAATATAGGGGACATTTGAGACAACAACATTACCGTTATCATCTACTACGTAAAGAAGGATTTGAGATAAGGCAGCCATAAGATCTAGTACTTCGTATATGCCCGTATCGTAATTATTAGTAATTAGCGAAGCATATTGAGTTAATAATTGTTGAGTAGTATCTTTAACATTTTTATAATAAAATCCTGAAAAAATTTCGTGAATAAAAAACCCAAGTGGAAATAATATCGAAAGAAAAAGAGCAGTCATTGTGCCACCTAATTTTAAATTTATTCTATTTATGCTCATTTTTAGTCCTCTGCTCAAATTGATAGCCAACACCCCATACTGTCCGAATCGGTGAAAAATTTAATCCAGCTTTGATTGTTTTAAATCTTATATTTTTAACATGTGTATCAACTGTACGGATATCACTAAGATTTTCATCTCCCCAAATTTGATATAGTAACTGCTCTCTTGTGAAAACTCGACTAGGATGTTTGGCTAAGCTGTACAGCAAACTAAATTCCTTGGGAGTTAGCACAATCTCATCTTCTCGTATCAACAATTTTCTTGCTTCCCAATTGATTGTCATTTCATTGAAAGTAATTATCTTATTACTTTCATATTCATCCTGTAATTCTGTTCTGCGTAGTAAAGCATTAATTCTTGCTAGTAATTCCTCTTTTTCAAAGGGCATCGTTAAATAATCATCTGCTCCGCTATTTAGACCTTGTACTTTATCTCTTGTTTCTCTTCTGGCAGTTAGCATGATAATTGGGTTTTTTTTCAACTCTCTCGAATTTGCTTACAAACTTCAATCCCGTCAATTTCTGGCATCATTAAATCTAGAACAATTAGATCTATTGAACACTCTTTAACAATATTAATAGCCTCGTAACCGTCTTGAGCTTCTTTAACTTCAAACCCTTCGCTAATTAAAAATATTTCCAGTAGTCTTCTCATATTCCATTCATCATCAACAATTAATACTCTCTTCTTCTCCATATAAACCACCCCATTAATACAACTATATTTACTGATTACCAATCCTGAGGCCAATGGCGAATAGGCACGGGAAAACCTGTTTTCTTTCTGTTCACTACTTGATCAGGTACAATTTCCTCAAGTGCTTTTCTAAGTACAAATTTTTGATTAGCTACAAAGTAAAGTGGAATAGCAGCAGGCAACAGGATCATCGATATGAAATCCTAATATTATATTTTAGATAAAAATTATGTTTAAACTATGAACTTGTTCTTCTAAATTAAATAAATGGAGGTTATCCTCTTTAAAGTTTAATGAATGTTTTAAATATTTAAGCAATCTGAACTTTCAGTCCAGATTGCTTAAATATTTAAAACATCTTTATCTTTGTTCAAAAAGGAATATCCCTATTTGAAAATGGAGCGCAAATCTTTTTATACATTCAAAGCCCTGTATAAAAACACAACAAATTGCGCTCTTGTCACAATCAGGGAATCCATTTAATTTTTTTGCTCTCCAAATAATTTAATTTGTTTGAAAGCCCAGTGGCTTTCCTGTACGTCATGGTTCATTCCTGGTTGCAATAAATAGAGATAAAACTTTTTGTTCAGGTGGATCTAGCAATACTCTTCTTGCACCTAGAAATCTTGGACCCCAATAGAATGGGTCATTTACGGAAGCAATCGCAATTCCCCGTGATGATGTTGCACTAATAAATTGTCCATTCCTTATGTAAATTCCAGAGTGAGATGGTACAGGTTTGTATGTTTCAAAAAATACTAGATCTCCCGTTACTAATTCCGACCTTTGAACTATAGCTTTTCTGCTCAAAATCCTACCTCCTACTTTTTTGTCCTCCGACAAAATATAGCAAAGGATTTTGAAGAAATAATGAAGGTTCGACAAATTTCTATCAGTCCATGTTTCCCTATAGTACTAAAAACGATTAAAAGCAACCGAGTAGGTTGCCTTTTATCGTTTTTAATATTAAAATGTCGATTGTCCTACTCACACCGAATTGGAGTCGCAGTATCAATGGATGCTAATCCAGACGCTTCTCCTGTTGCTTACGCCAGCCGTACCGGGTAATACCCCGGGGCTTGTACACTGATAGGATCATGATCAAAAGCAATACCAACAGGCCACCACCGGCGTGGAGAAGACCTCCCCCACCCCCCAACCCGCTGAGGTCGGCACTGGGGTCTTTCGCTACTTCTGCTAGGAAGCTCACTGTCTGCCTGTACGAAAGCAATATAATGGTGGCAAGAACGGTTAGCATGAGCTTCGCCACGACCCAATAGTGTCGGAACAAGCCCCACGTGGTACCTAGCGACATGACAATCCCGGTTAATAGCGAGGCGAAGGCCAACGGGACGAGCGCAAACCTGGTGATTGGCTCCATCGCTAGATAAGCGCCACGCACCATCTGAGCATCCTCGCTAGTCAGAACGGCGGCGACGAGAGCGAGGTAAGCAATGACCGCACCGATCCATCCGACCGAGGCGGTGATATGGGCGGTGAGAGCCAACTTACGGAGGTTAGGTGACATTATCATCACTGACTTCCAATGCCACCGAACGTTGTTTGGTCACTGAACGATATGTGGCGGCCTGGGCCGTGGTTACCACCGCCAATGATAATCATAATGACTACTAGCAGTATCAGGACGATCGCAATTATTCCCGACACCTTCACCCAGCGTGGTGTGCTTGGTGGTCCATCCTCGGTCGACCTAACGCCGCTGTCGTCGCCCTTGTCACTGTTGGAGTTTGGTAATTTACTCACTCAGATATCCTCCTCTTTGTTTTTATTTTCTCGTAGTATAAAACCAGTATAGCAATGTTTCACTAGTATATGCCTGTAAAACGACAAAATAATACACAGATCATCAGCACCCAAAACCGTTTTTTCCATTTTTATAGGTTTATTTTAGATTTTAATCATTGTTTCTTGCACGGTAACGATTAAAAATACCCTTGTGTATGCACTTTCAATTCACGCTTTTACAATTACTTTCTACCACGTTTTATACAATATGTGTGGACGAGTGGTTTAGAATAGAAAAATTGGTTTCAAATTCTCCTGATTAGGTTTTAATTCAATTTAATAAGTCTTAAATATTTTTCCGGTTAAAGACTCTCATTTACAAAGGTATCTCTTTGTTACTTCATTCTTTTTGTATGAATGAAGAAAACTACTAAGTGTGTAAGCCATATCCCTACGATCAAAATAACAAATGGTGTCCGTAACCAATTTGTGGAATTTGGATTGTGGAAAAATAGGAAGTAAGCCGTGTGTAAAATAACAAGCAAATATAGAATATGAGCTTTTTGTTGAACATACAGCCACGATTTCCTTCCTAATAATCTAATACTAATTTCATTGGATGTTATCGTTAGAATAATAATATAGACAAGAGCTACAATACCAATGATGTTACCTAATGCAAAACCTGGGTGTAGAACCCAATCCCCCACAAAGGGACTGAATACGTAAAAAAACCTAAATAATTGCCATTCCACCCAACCATTCAAAATAATCAATAGATGAATGATAGCTGTAACTCCTGCCCAGATCCCGAAATCTCTTCGCCAAACCAACCATTTATTTAGTGCTTTGAGCACTTTAGAAAGTGCTCCTAATAGCATAATAATACTTAAAAATAAAAGAGACACATCAGCAAAGGCCCTATTCCATGCGTGCATCGTATCCCACTGGCTTCTGCTCAAGTAAAAAAGTACAGTAAAAGAAATCGCTAGTGCTCCAACTAACATATGTCTGCTCAAAGTTTTCCCCATTAAAACCCTCCAAAATGGTAATAAAGTTGGTTGCACCTAAAATAGCTTAGAAATTAATTTTTACTAATTTGTTCCTTTTTGGTTTTCCTTTTTTAAAATTTCTACAGTTACCCTAGCTGCAATGATGATGATTACCATCATTGAAAATGCATATAAATACCCTCCATTTTCCCATTTAGGAAGATGTACAATTGCCTCTGTAACACTCATAAATACCTCCTTTCTAGTAGATAGACTCTCGGCATTTGCCGAGCCTTGTGGCTCAAGGTTTTCTTGAGCCAATTTATTTGTATCCCTCCTATTTCTAGGTGGGATTTTTACTTTAGATTTCTTTTTCAATTGGGAATTAATTGTTGAAAAATATCATAAAAAAACTAAAAAAACACTTGACTTTTTAGTGCAACCCCAATAATCGCCGAGGAGGAATTGACTTCCTAACAATACGGTGAAATGGGGGATTTAAATGAAACCTGCGCTAATACCACATATCTCATATCAAAACTTCGTTTTAGACCAATTAAATACTCATTACTCAGGCGGTATACTGACTCTCGTACGAAAAGATTGGACTATTATCTCAAAGTTATGGATCACGGATCTTTCTTTTACTACTACTTGGCTTCATGATTTATATTCAGTTAAAGGTCCTGAGCCACGTGATCCTGCTTCCATGCTTCGCTCTTATCTTTTGTGTTTATTGACAAGTCCGACCCTGAGTATTACAGAATGGGTGAACCAACTCCATCGTGTTCCTCTTTACACGATCCTTAGCGGCTTTGAACCTGGGGATGTTCCAGGGGTCGGTACTTTTTATGACTTCTTCAGACGGCTATCAGGTTTTGAGAAGGCTAATGTAAAACCTTTTATTAAGCTCAAACGAAAAAAGAAGAAGAAGAAAAAACCGAAAAAGGGTGAAAAAGCAACTCCTAGAAACCCTGGTATTATTAGAAAATTAGTGGATCGTCATTTACGCAATGGCTCAAAACAAAAACAATTGCCGGGAGATCAATTATACGCGTTTTTTCAATCTCAATTTCTTGAAGTTTCAGCGAGATTGGGTTTGCTTGGGGATCCCCATTCCCTTGGTGTTGTTGGAGATGGGACACCCGTGGAAACAGCGAGATACCCAAGGAGCAAACCTATTTGTGATTGTAGTGCCCAAGGACTAACGAATTGTACTCATCCTCGTCGATATTCTCAACCTGACATCGACTCAGGTTGGGATAGTTCAAGGGAGAGGTACTTCAACGGATATCATCTCTACATGATATCCACTAGCGATAGCCAATACGACTTGCCGCTATATCCACGGCTGCATCCTGCTTCCCGGCATGATTCAGTCAGCCTAGTGGTTAGCTCAATTGAATTTTCGCAACGGTACACCTTGGGCACAATTGATAAAATCCTTCTCGATGCCGCACATGATGCAGAACCGATTTACGAATTACTGGACCATCATAATGTGGAACCGTTTATTGATCTTAATGTTCGAACAAAGAAAAACTTCAGTACGGAAAGTGATATTCAAATTTCTCCCATAGGCGTGCCTATTTGTCCAATCGGTAAGGAAATGAAACCCAACGGTTTTGACATATCTCAAAACCGCCAAAAGTGGCGTTGTCCACTAGCTTGCGGATCGAAAAATACATGTTCCACTCCGTGTTCTAAAGCGAAGTATGGCCGCACATTTCATACGTTTAAGCGAGATAATCTTCGTCTGTTCACTAAAACACCAAGATCTTCTGAAAAGTGGAAACTCATTTATAAACGAAGAACTTCAGTTGAACGTTCGAACAAAAGAGAAAAAGTCGATTATCACTTAGAAGCTGGGCGCCATCGCTCTACAAAAATGTGGTATGTCCGCCTATACTCAATCATGATGTGTCAACACATAGATGCTTGGTACAGTAGTCAGAAAGAGACTTTGAACATTCAGGAAATCATCTTTACTAAAAGCGCCTAGACAATTTTTAAAAAATAGAATAACTGTAGGCTTATTTGGTGCATACTTTTTTGAAAACACTATGAAAACACATCATTTTACTGTCCTGTTAATGAATTTTCCAGTGAATTTTTTACAAACTCTCGATAAACTCATCATTTATTCCGAGAGTCTATGTAGTGCTTCCCAAACCTGAAATAATAGATCTATTACAATTGATATTAAAAATAACATAGCAAAATTTTGCTAACAGGTTCGGTTTTCGTGGAGAAAATAGAAATAACCCATTAAAATGAGGTCACGATTGAGCCCCATTGTCCCCTTCACAAAGGGAAAACAATAGAACAGGCACGATAGCACTCCCACCTTGCCCTTCAACAGTACGTTTTAAGATTATAAATTGAATTCTTGTTGTTTTTATGAAGTTGATCATATAAATTGTACATTTATACTTGAAGTCACATAAGGCTGTTGGATTGCTTCACAAACCACTTACATACCTTTATTATCCTCAACAATCCCTCTGAATTTTAATAAACATACTAAGATTAGTAGTACAGACCCCGGCCAGGGTTTGTCTACTAATCTTAGTATGTTTTTATACTTTCTTATCTTTTAAAAAAGTCTTTTACAAGATCATTGACATTGTAAAGGACTTAATAGATTAACTATTCAATGCTGAAATTGCATTTCTCAAAAAGAGTGTACGTTCTTTTCGTGGAGTAAAACATCGAATTTGGTCTTCGCTAAATCCCACTATTAAACGCTTGTTATCAAATAAGATTGGGCTTCGAATCATCTCGGGATTTTTACTCATCTTCTTAATAATGTCTCTCAAAGAAAGAGCATTATAATCATTCTTAACTACCCTAAATGATACTGAACGTTTTGAGATAATTTCATCAATTCCAGTTTCAGTCTTTTGGATAATCCGTTTTAATTCATATATACTCAAGCGTTCAACAAACATATTTCTTTCTTTAAATTTAATGCCATGCTCTTCTAACCATTCTTTCGCTCTGCGGGATGACGAACAACCAGGAGAAACTAATAGTGTAACCATAGTCTACCTTCTTTCAAAATATTGTATTTTAGCTTTGGAGTAAATAATATAAAATTAAAGACAATAATGTTAATCCCCAAATATAAAACCATGTCTTTTCAATTTCGTATCTTGGAACACTGGTTGGCTTGATAACCTTTGTTGTTTTCATACGATAGGTTTAAATTGTTATGAGAGTATGGAAAAAGGGTGAATAAATTTTGTTATGTGGAAGTGTAGTATTTAATAGCCAAGTTGAACTTTCTAATACTCCTTATACCGTATCCCTAACATTATCTTTTCTCGTCTTAACCTTAATACCTATAACAAAAAGCACCAAAAGGGAGACTAAGAGATAAGCGATATACTGCTGATCTAGTGAAATAATTCCTAATGAAAAAATGGACAGAACAAAAACAAAAATTGTATGACCAATAACAGTACTTAGGATAAAATCTTTCTGGTGTATGTTGCTAATTCCACTTACAATATTTATGATACTAGAAGGTATAATAGGGAGCATTCGTGCAATTAATATAGTAAAGAAACCGTTTTCCTCAACTTTTTTCTTTAATTGAACGTCTTTATAATTTTGTCCCCAAGAATGAATAGAGTATCTCGCAAGATAAAAAACCAAAAGAGAACCCAAAATATTCCCAATAAGGCTCCAAAAGTAGCCATATATAAACCCGAATAACCATATATTAAACGCTGTTAGTAATAGAAATGGAACTAGTGAAAATAAATTTTGGATTATCATCAACCCCATAGTTACTAATAAAACACTCTTAAAATCTCCCCCCATTATTTTTTTTAATGTAGACCATTCTCCTGCCTTAATAAAATCTATCCATTCTTTTTGATTAAAAAGTAAAATTACCATTATAAATAAGGTTATAAGAACAATCCCAATTTTCATTGCTACTCTCTCCTTATTGGTTCAGTTGCAAATAATGCAAATTCACTCATCTACTATTAATTGAATTAAACTAAGTATAAATAATAAATTTGATGAATTTATGAAGTTATAAAAAACAATGTGTTACTAAATTAACAAGGCTAGTTAAACATGTTTCAATATTAAAATCCTAAATTCGCCACTTTATAACAAAAAAATAGCCATAAAAGGGAGACTGCTGAAAAAGTCTCACTATCGCCTTCTTGAAAAAGGAAGAGGAAACTCTTCCTTTTTTCGTGCGCAATTAGTCATTAGTAAAGAAAAAGGTGGTATTATAGAGATAGTAAATAATAGAAGATGGTGAAACTATGCTATCCAAAAAAGAGTTAGTATTAAGTTCGTATAGTGGACTTTATGATATATTGATCCCAAAAGATCATTTCTTGAGGAAGTTTAATAATTTAGTGATTTTGAATTTATCTATGATGAGTTAAGAGATATGTATAACGAGGCATTTGGCGCTACAGCCAAGTGCCCTATTTTGATGTTTAAGTTATTACTACTTAAAGTGATGTACCAAATGTCTGATAGTGATTTAATTGAGAGAGCTACGTTTGATATGTCATTTAAATATTTCTTAGATGTAGCACCTGAAGATAAAATTGTTCATCCTACAAGCTTAACGAAGTTTAGAAAACTGCGATTAAATGATGCTTTATTATTAGATGTCGTCCTAATCAAAAAGACTGTTGAAATTGCTTTAGAAAAAGGGCTTATAAAATCCAATCAAATCATTGTCGATTCAACGCATACAAACAGTATGTTTAACTCCAAGTCCCCTGTTGAAATTTTACAGGAACAGTCAAAACAATTAAGGAAAAGCGTTTATAAACAGGACGAGACATATAAAGAGAAGATGCCAACCAAACCAAATACGAATGATTTAGTGGACCATTTCAACTACTGTACTCAATTAATTGAAATCTTTAAAAATGATGAAAAGTTGTACATAAAAGATGAGGTTAAATTAAAGGCCCACTTACTAGAAGAGGTCGTCAATGTTGATATAGAACAACTAAACTCAACAGTAGGAAAGGATGCAAAAGTGGGACATAATAGTTCAGATTTTTCATTTTTTGGATATAAAACCCATATCGCGATGGTACCAAAGCGTATTATAACATCGGCCGTTGTTACGACAGGTGAGAAACATGACGGAAAACAAGCAAAAGAGTTAATAGAAAAGTCAATTGAAAACGGAATTGAAGTTAAAGCATTCATTGGTGACGGGGCTTACTCTGAAAAAAATGATCGAATATGCAAAAGAGAAAGAGTTTAAGTTAGTATCAAAATTAAGCAAGACTGTATCAGAGGGAAATAAACCGGCATCAGGGAAATTTCTTTACAATAAGGATGCCGGGCTATATGTATGTACAGCTGGACATATGGCGGTTTAAAAAGCATTACATAGAAAGAAAAAACACGCGACTGAAGGAACCGTATTAAGAGAAACCAATTACTATGATATTGAGAAATGTAAGGTTTGTCCTTTTAGAGAAGGTTGTTATAAACAAGGTTCAGCAAGCAAGAGTTACACTGTAACTTTGAAGATAGATTTTCTTATGAAGGTAAGCGTCAAATAATGCCCACCTAGTTTTTCAGGTGGGCATTAGTGTATTCTTTATTTAAGTTTAGCAGGGATCCTGCATTCATTTGGAATGGACTTTGACCACGGAAGGAATTGGTCAAGTGCTTCCTGATCATCTAGGTCTATTTGTGGTAAGTGTTCAAAAAGATAAGTTAAATAATTTAATGGATTTAATTGATTCTCTTTGGCAGTTTCGACAATGCTGTAGATGACCGCACTGGCGGTTGCTCCTTTCATCGATTGGGCAAACAACCATGCTTTTCTTCCCATAACGAATGGTTTAATTGAACGTTCTGCTCTATTATTATCGAGTTCAAGTCGCCCGTCTTTCATAAAGACAATGAGTTTTGACCATTGGTTTAAACTATAATTTATGGCATCGCCTAATTTGCTTTTAGGTGGAACTTGAGGGCGTTTGGATTTTAGCCATGCCAAATAAGCGTCCAACACAGGTTGACTACGTTTTTGACGTTCTTCTTTTCGCTGTTCAGGACTACAATTTTCAAATTCCTCTTCTATCTGTTTTTCAATTTTAAATAATTGCGTACAGAAGTGAAGACCTTCAGCTGCGAGACTCGTAGATTTATCTACACTTGCAGGCAAAGATTTGAGCGTTTCGTCGTATTTACGGCGTGAATGCGCCCAACAGCCAACTAACTCCACATCCTTCATATCATGGTAACCTGCATAACCATCGACATGAAGATAGCCCGCAAATCCTTTTAGAAAGGCTTTCGGGTGTTTACTATGGCGAGAAGTTTGATAGTCATATAAGACAATCGGTGAAACATCCCGACCAGATCGATACAACCACATATAGGATTTGGAAGTTGCTAATTTATCAGGTTCTGCTAAAACTTGAACGGTTGTTTCATCTGCGTGCAGACGGTCAAGATGAAGCAGTAACTCATGCAGGCGATTGTATAACGGTGAGAGCCACTTTGTTGCACCATATATTACCCAATTGGCAATCGTTTGGCGTGATAGAAAGACACCCAGCCGTTCAAATTGTTTTTCGATTCGGTACAACGGCATTCCTTCTACGTATTTTTGATTCATGATATATGCCATTGCAGAAGGAGAAGCGAGACTTTTTGGAAAGACTGCCGCAGGCATTTTAGCTGTGACAACCGGCGTTTCTATTCCTTCGCGTTCACATTGACGGCAACTGTATATATGTCGAACATGTTCAACGACTGTTACTTGAGCAGGAATAATTTTTAGCTCACGTCTTGTTTGCGTACTCATTTCATGTACAGTTTCACCGCAACACAAACAGACCTGCTCTTCTTCGGATAAACGATAATGGATCGTTTCCGTAGGCAAGTTTTCAAGCTTCGCATCTCGTTGTCCTACATGCTTCTTTCGATTATAAGTAATCGTTTCAAGTGTAGGTTCTTCCATTTTTACATCCGCTGTGATTTCAGCTTCATTAAAAAGAGGAAGTTCGATTTGATCCGGATTTGTTTTTTCACTCGAAGCCCCGAATTTCTTTTGTTGGCTTAGTCGGAATTGCTCTTCCAACCATTTGATTTTTGCCTCTAGGACTTCTTTTTGTTTTTCCAAATCCGCATTTTTCGCTGCGAGTTCTTCAATTGTATCTAGTAGTTCATTCGTCGTTTTTCTCATATAAATAGAATAACATATAGAGAGGTGTCGTGGTTGATCAATTCTCTCTATATGATAAATTTTGCACTCATTTTTGGATGGGCTTGTTTTTGTTCAAGTGGAAGTCCATCCAAGAGCCAGTTGAATTGGCGAGGACTGATCGATAGCGGCTTAGTAGTTTGTTCATCTGGCCATTGAAAAACGCCTTTTTCCAGTCGGCGATAATATAACCAAAACCCATTATGATCCCAATGAAGGATCTTTAGTTTATCTCGTTTGCGATTACAGAACACAAATAGATTGGAAGAGAAAGGATCCAATTGGAAACTCATTTGAACAATCGCTGCCAAACCATCAATCGACTTTCTCAGATCTGTTGCACCCGCCGCTAAATAGACTCGTTGAATAGGTGTTTTACTTAACATGGGATTGAAGAACCTGAAGTACTTCATTTAAAAGTGAATGGCTGAAGCCTTCTTTAATTTCGATTGAAACATCGCCTACCTTAACTGTTAAAGTAGCTGTTTCTTCAATCGAGTTGGATGAATCAATGGCAACCCATTGTGTAAGAGGATAAGCGACGTGAGTCGGCTCAGTTTCCAATCTTTTCATCCAGCTATACATACTTTGAACACCTACTTGATTTTGTTCACACCAAGCTTTGACACTTGGCACTCCACTGGATCTGTAGGCGTCGATGCGATCTTCCCACATTTGTTTACGTTCATCTACTGACATAAAAAACCTCCTAACAATTGATGTTAATGTGATTATCACAAAACACGGTAATTATTAGAAGGTGTGGAGTATTTGACGCTTACTTATGAAGGGTTTAAAACAAGAAAAAGATTAGGGAATGTCGAAAATCATTCCCTAATCTTTTTCTTTTTATTGCGGTAATTTTAAAATGATAATATTTTCAGCAGTCTCCATAAAAGGCTATTTTTTTTGATCAATATCTTCAAGACACTTTTGTTTTAACTTATCTAGACCAAATCTCACAGTAAATTCAGAAAATTCCTCGCGTTTTTTTCCATTTTCTCTATAAGTTTGGATAAGTCTATCCACAACTTTGTATAATAGATCTGGTCCTAGTTGTTCCTTAAATAATTGTCCTATCCTAGCATCTTGCCCCCTAGCTTGACCACCAATATATAGATCATATTTCTCATGACGCTTAATGATCCCGTATCATTTATTAATGGTTCCCCACATGCATTTGGACAACTAGTGTATGCTGGACGTAAAGGAAATGGTACCTCCTGCCCTGCAATACGTTTGTTTAATTCTATCGCTATAGGCATGCCTTCCTCTTCCGCCACTTGACGAAAATTTACATATTCTTAAACTTTTTACATACGGCCCTACTGGATAGCGGCTAAACCCGACGTTCTCCAATTCTTTCTTCGTCACTTCTAGTTTTGATTCAGGAATTTCTATATACAACTGCTGAAATGTAGTGATTTCCACCTCTGTATCCTCATCTAAATGTTTTACCAATTCTATAAGTTGCTTGTGAGTAAGCTTGGCTCCAAAACCAATACCTCCGTTAATTGCTAGTGGAACCATTTTTTTCTCTCTATGTCTCTGTCCTCCATACCAATAAAATGTGTAATTTCATTTATTATTAATCTTTAAAGTAATATATAACGCCATTATAAGCAAGAAGGGAACTAGAAACCATAAACAAATTTGAATTAAGAAGCCGAAAAATATGAGTGTAGAGTAGTGTCCTAAGCTAAATATAATGGCCATTGTTAAGCAAGCTAGACCAACAATTATAAAAGACGTTGCAATAACCCATTCACCTTTTTTCAAGTTTCTTCCCCCTTAAGAAAGTGGAAAAATAACTACCACTTTTGTCCCTATGTTCACTTTGCTTTCTACTGTAATTGCACCATTTTGTAGTTCGACTAGTTTTTTTACAATCGATAGCCCTAGTCCTGAACCTCCATATTTACGCGATCGAGACTTTTCTAATCGAAAAAAGCGTTCAAAAATAAATTGTAGGTTTTCTTTTGAAATTCCGATTCCAGTATCCTTAATAATTATTTTTACTTCTTTTTCATCAACTAGAATCTCTAAACAAATAGTTCCATTATCGGTATATCTAATGGCATTTTCAATTAAATTAATAAATATTTGTTCTAGTCTTAGACCATCTCCATAAATAAATGGTACCTCGCTAGGGACTTTTATTGAAAAAAGAAGCCCTTTTTGTTCAGCTCTGTATTTAGTCTTCTGAAAGACATCTTCAACAATTTGAGTTATATCAATTTCAACGTTATTTAGAACAATTTTTCCTTCTTCAATCATAGATAAATCCGACAAGTCATTAATTAAATTAGTTAAACGAGTTGTTTCATTATCAATAATATTAAGGTATTGTAGTTTCTCTTCATTTGAATTATACAGTTCTTCTTTTAAGACTCTTGAATAACCCTTTAAATAAGTTAATGGCGTTCGCAGTTCATGAGAAATATTAGCAAAAAACTCGCTCCTACTATCTCTATACCTTTTTAAATCCATAGCCAAATCATTTATAGCTGTACCTAACGATCCTATCTCATCTTTGGACCTAATTACTAACCGAGTATTTAAGTCCCCTTTAGCAATTTTTCGAGTCGCCCTTTCCATTTTTACTAAAGGATTGGATAATTTCTTCGAAAGAATTAGGGTAAATCCAGTCGCCAGGAGAAAAGAACCTAAGGCAGCAAAAAATATTAAACTTCTTATTTTTTCTAAAGAGGCAATGACACTCTCAATTGGTGTTAGGATATAAACAGCACCTATAAACTGATCGTCTTTAAAGATTGAAGACCCTGAAATGTAATATGTTTTATGGTGGGTTTCATCATAAATATTTTCTTGTTTAAAACCTCTTCTAAGGTTTGATAATTCTTCTAAAGTAATTTTGTCTCCAAGATGTATATACGGTGCGTTTGAGACAATGACATTACCACTATTATCTACTACATACAGTAAAACTTGGGATAAGGTAGCTATAAGATCAAGTGCTTCATATATTCCAGTTTCATGATTATTCGCTATTAGTGAAGCATAGTGGTAAGAAATTTGTTGAGTGTTTTCTTCTACATTTTTAAAATAAAAACCTGAAAAAATTTCATGAATAACAAATCCTAATGGAAATAATAAGGCAAGAAAAAGTGCAGATATAGTTGCTCCTAATTTCAAATCTATTCTATTCAGATTCATTTTTTACCCTCTGCTCAAATTGGTAGCCTATCCCCCATACTGTCCGAATTGGTGAACAATTTAATCCGGCTTTCAAAGTTTTTAATCTGATGTTCTTTACATGTGTATCAACTGTTCGAATATCACTTAGATGCTCATCTCCCCAAATTTGATACAATAGTTGTTCCCTTGTAAAAACTCTAGTAGGATGTTTAGCCAAAGTATAAAGCAAATGAAATTCCTTCGGTGTAAAGTCTACAACATCTCCTTGAATTAATATCAATCTAGAATCCCAGTTAAGAACCAGCTGATTAAAAATTAACTCTTTAGTAGTGTCAAGATCGGCTTGAGTTTCAGTCCGTCGAATCAGGGCATTAATTCTTGCTAACAGCTCCTCTTTCTCAAATGGTTTAGTTAAATAATCGTCAGCACCACTATTTAATCCTGCTACTTTGTCTTTTGTCTCTCTCTTGGCGGTTAACATAATTATAGGTGTGTTATTTGTTTCCCTGATTTGCTTGCAAATATCAATCCCATCAACAACAGGCATCATTATGTCAAGAATTATTAGGTCAATTGAAAATTGCTTTATAGTAGTTATTGCCTCTTGGCCATCTTGAGCCTCCATTACTTCAAAACCTTCACTCATTAAAAAGATCCTGATTAATTTTCTCAAATTCCATTCATCATCGACAATTAAGACTCTCTTCTTATTCATAGTAAATACCTCATGTAAACAGTTATTTTTAAGTTCGATCTACAAAACTAATTCAGCTTGTTTAGTTCCAATTAGACTATTTTGACTTTGAATATCCTTTTCTATAAAAATTTGATGCCAGATCATAAATGTAAGAATAGCCCATATGTGGCGGCTAAAATCTAAACTTTTCTTACTAAGAAATATACTACTTTTTCTATCAAAGTTCCCCTTTCTATGTTTTTCCAATAACTTAAGAATATAAGCTTTATTAAACAAATACTCCGTATTACTAAAAATTATTAAGTTCCTTGCCCAGTCATATAACTCATCTTGAAGCCAATGTCTGATAGGTACTGGAAAACCTAATTTTCTTCTATTCACTACATGGTCTGGAACAATTCCTTCAAGAGCCTTTCTCAACGCATATTTTTGTTCTGATCTTGTAACCTTAATATTCGAATGAAGTTTGGATGCAATACTAAACACTCCTTTATCTAAAAACGGTACTCTAAGCTCGATAGAATGTGCCATTGTCATTCGATCTGCTTTTACAAGAATATCCCCACTTAACCAAGTATGCATATCAATATACTGCATTTTTGAAACATCATCGTAGTGTGGAATTTTATCATAGTAAGGTTTAGTTATATCTTGATAGCTTTTAAGGAAGTTATATTTTTGTAAAAGCAATTCCTTCTCATTTTCACTAAAAAGTTTTGCATTTCCGATATATCTTTCTTCAATTGGTGTGCACCCTCTTTCAATAAAATTTTTGCCCTTTATATTAGATGGGAAATAACTTATTATGGATTTCAACCTTTCCTTGTTACTAGCAGACATAGACGAGAAGCCTTTTAAAGAGATAGGCTCTTTATAAATGCCGTACCCACCAAATAATTCATCCGCCCCTTCCCCGGATAAAACCACTTTTACATGTTCTCTAGCTAACTTTGATACAAAGTAGAGAGGGATTGCTGCTGGATCTGCGACAGGATCATCCATATGCCAAATTATTTTTGGTAGCTCCTGGATAAACTCATTAGGCGATATTTCTTTTGATATATTTTCAACCCCCATCTTATCAGCACTTTCCTTTGCAACATTAATTTCACTATAACCTTCCCGTTCAAAGCCTACCGTAAATGTTTTAATATTTGGATTTACTTCTTTTGCAAATGCAACAATACTGGTCGAATCAATACCGCTTGATAAGAAAGATCCAACAGGGACATCACTTCTCATATGAAACTGAACAGAATTCCTTAAAACTTTAATGATTTCTTTTGTACTTTCATCAATGTTCCCAATTACAGGTGTAAAATTGGGTGACCAGTATTTTTTTATTTTTAGGGGCTGACCTACTTTCTTTTTAAAATAACAGCCCGGTTCCATTTTCAAAATATCACTTGACATTGTAAAAGGCTCAGGCACATATTGATAAGTCAAATAATGGTGCAGAGCATCTTCGTTAATTTCATTGCGTGCCTTTGCTAATAACAGGCTTTTCTTCTCAGAAGCAAAAAATAAATCGCTACCATCCTCGAAATAATAAAATGGTTTAATTCCAAATCTATCTCTAGCTCCATAAAGAACTTTATCAAAAGTGTCCCAAATTACTATTGAAAACATTCCCCTTAATTCTTCAAATGCTAGTTCTTTTTTTTCTGAGAATAAAGCAATTATTACTTCCGTATCGGTATCTGTTTTAAACGAATATCCCTTTTTTTGTAAAATGACTTTCAATTCAAGATAATTATAAATCTCACCATTAAATACAATCGTATATCGATTATTTTCTGATGTCAGGGGCTGTTTCCCACTTTTAAGGTCTATAATACTTAGCCTTCTAAACCCAAACTTTACATGATCCCCAAAGTAGTATCCAACATCATCAGGTCCCCTATGAATTATTAAGTTTGTCATATTTACTAATGTATTGTTATTTATTTCATTCTCCTTATTATCAGTAATAACTCCAACAAATCCACACATTATCTATTTTCCTCCTAAGGAAACTGAAACTTTTCCTATTTTCTAATCCCAATCTAATATACTCTAAAATTTTGTATAAACTATGAACTTATTCATTAAAGTATTTTTCACACTAATTGAAAACAATCTGAACTACTTGTTCAGATTGTATCTTATCTTGAATTTTGTTATTGCAAGACTCTATAGAGGAACACAGCAAACTGTGCTCTAGTAACAGCTTCTCTTGGACGATATGTATGATCGTCAAAACCTAAAGTAATTCTATTTATAGCTAGTTTACGGATCGCAGAATACGACCAATCTGATTCAGATATATCTCTAAAAGTTATGTCTTCTTCTCCTTCAGCTAACGTGAAAACTCGAGAAAAAAGTACCGCTATTTGCTCTCTTGTTAAGTATGCATTTGGTCTAAATGTTCCATCCTGAAAACCATTAAAATAACCCGCCTCATAGGTAGCGTTAATGGCGTTAAAAGCCCAAAATTCTGAAGAAACATCTGAAAAAGCCATATTTTCTATTTGAGTCTCAAGTCCCATAACATTAGCAATTATTGTAGCAGCCTGAGCCCTTGTAAGATTATCGCTCGGCTTAAATAAGCTATTTGGGAACCCATTTATTATCTTTTGCTCTCCAAGCAGTTTAATTTGGCTAAAAGCCCAATGGTTTTCAGGTACATCATGGTACATTCCTGGCGGTAAAGTCGAAAGGGTCTGTTTTACTTCCTGTTCCTGTAATATTCTTCTTGCTCCTAAAAACCTCGGTCCCCAATAGAATGGATCGTTAACTGACGAAATCGCGATCCCTCTTGAAGATGTTGCACTTATAAACTGCCCATTTCCGATATATATCCCTGAGTGAGAGGGTCCTGGTTTGTATGTTTCAAAAAATACTAGGTCACCAGCCACTAGTTCCGATCTTCGAACGGCTCGTCCTGCTCGGAATTGTTCATTAGCCGTCCTCGGCAAGTTAATACCATGTTGCTGAAGTACATAACCAATAAAACCCGAACAATCAAAACCTCTAGGAGTGGTACCACCAAATAAATATGGTACACCTAATTGTCCTTTTGCAGTCCTTACTATGTCATCATGTTTAGATGCTAAGGTTTGCATTGGTAAATGCAATAAAAAAATTAATACTAGTATAATTAATTTAACTTTTTTTCCCACTATTCTACCTCCATTAGTTTTAACTACCAACAAAATGTAACAAATAATTTTGAAGGAAATATGAAGGTTCATAAAATACTTTTTGGGAATATCCTCCTGTAATTAAAAAAAACAACCAAATAAATAAAACTTAGAAATGTCCTAAGCTTTTTAAAAATTTAACGGAATCCTATTTATGTAAAAAAACTTTATTTTATTAATCTAAAAAGAACTTCCTAATCCATTATTGTTTCCATGTGCGGCGTGGCCAGCACCATGACCTGCATTTTTATCCCCTTCATTATACATTTCTTCAATAATTGCTGACCATTCATTTATAAATACAACTTGACCTATTTTATAGTCATGATCTGCATCACTATCTTCCATTACAATTGCTCCATACATGCCTTTAAATAATTGTTCTGCACTGTTTTCATGAGAGTGATACCAGTACGTCCCGGGTATGGTAGCTTTGAATGAATAGATAAACTCCTCACCCTGGTTGGATAACGCTTTGTGTAATACCTGGAACCCCATCCATTTCATTGACGATTGTATCCATTTAATCGTCGTGAAAGCTGAGAAATACTAATCGAATCAGTGGTGATTCCTTTTTGAAGCTGGTCATCGAAAAGACAATCACTAAGCGCATGAAGACTTTCTACTTCTTCGAGCTGTGCGTAAAGTAATAATTTTAAAAATGATTCCGTCGTAAGTTTTTTCGTATAGAAATCTAATTTCAATGTTTTCACTTGATCATCAAATAATTCATGATTTATCAGTGAAAACCATTGTCGAAATGACGTTTTTCGTGTAATCTTATCCATGATATTGGTCCTTTTTATTGGATTTGGACGGGATTACCACCTGACTTATCCATTATAAAGGACTTTTTTTATGCATGGAGTTAAGTGATTGAAGATTTTGAGTATTTTAAATATTAAAATCTCTTTAGTGCAACACTAGTGATCCTGAGTATAATTAGAATAGTGATTTTCTCAAATAAGGAAAAATCTTTTTTCAGTTATTAGTAATAAGAAATCTATGCCATTGAATAGTAAATTATCTAAATACAAAATCTAATTTCAAATCGATTAAAAATAAATCAGTGGGCAGAACATCCGAAACTTCATAAATAGTTCAAAATTCCATGTCATACTACTCTAAAAGAAACATAGGGGGGATATGCATGGGGAAGTTATTATTTATGAAAAACTTTATTAGTTCGCCTAAAACTATTGGTAGTATCACACCTAGTTCTAAAAGATTAGCTAGGACATTGATTAAACTTGGTGAAATTTCTAATAATTCGATTGTTGTAGAGTTAGGATCAGGAACAGGAATTATTACACAAACAATTCTTGATACTGTTGATTTAAAAACGCCTCTTTTAATTTTTGAAAATGATACATCCTTTCATCCACAATTAATGAGATACCATAATACGATCTTATATGATAATGCCTTTTTACTTAGTAGTAAGCTGAATACGCTAAGGGAGGGCGTTGACATAGTTTACTGTGGATTACCACTATTAAATTTTTCAGATGCGCAAGTTGATGAATTGCTTAATCAAATTTACGATGTTTTAAAACCCGGAGGAAAATTGATTTGCTTTCAATACACTCCTTTACTATTCCGAAAATTCAATAAGGTTTTTAACAAATGCTATTTAACCTTTGTTTTTCTGAATATTCCTCCTGCATTTGTTTTTACTTGTGTAAAAGAATAATCTACTCTACTTCTTAAATTAGCAAGTTTTCTAAACTTTTAAAAATTATTTTACCTTGCAATACTTTCCTTAACCCAATAAATAGAAAAACAACCTAGGGTTTCCTAACGGGTTCACTTTAGAGGTGCAAACAAGCCATTCGCAAGCAAAACCACATGCGATTTTTCAGTAGGAATAACATGTGATTTTTTGTTGTTATACCAATGTTTTATCGTTAAATATATATAAAATCACACGTTAATACACATGCCTATTCACATAGCTGGAAATAAATATTTTCTTCTCGTGTTAGTGCTTTAAGTTGACTTTGTTCCTTTATAATTAATTCTTGAACCATCATACAACTACGGTAACTAGGCGGATCAAAAGAAATATAAATAGATAATTACCTTCTTGAAAAAGCATCTACTAAAAATGTTTCCCAAGGTCTCCCTAGATTTTTCCCCGTTACAGTACACCTTAGTTCTATATCTAATTCGGTATGAATGACAGATTTCAAAAATCCTATCTCCATGTCTTGGAGATTCTTGCCACAACTCATAAAAAAACTCACCACTTGCATAAGCAGCTTTGGATCCTTTTCTACTTTTAACTTGATCGTATTTGGGTGTTTTTTTCACATTCTTTGTAAATGTATAATAACTAGGTGGCTCATAACCTTGCTTTTTACATTCTTGCTGGAATTGAAGAAAAGCTTTCATCATACTTGATTGCTTTATATTTTCATACTTCTCTTTTATAAATGTGTCCATTAATACTTGTACATCACTGTTTTTGATAATCTAGATTTGAGCCACTTTTAAACGTTTTGATCACATAAAAAATGAGCCACATGATTCCCAATTCTATTACTCTCTCTTATGATAGGAAGTGACCAAACTTACTTCATATGAGAGGACGAAAAGGATGATCGAAATGGCTCAATTTCATAATATCAAATTCTTAAAAGAGGTTGAAGGTTTATCGTAAAGGCAAATTGCGACAAAACTTGGAATTTCTCGTAACACCGTGAGTAAATACCTAAAAAATAATACAGCACCAACAACTATCTTACGAAAATATGTTTTTGGAACAAAGGAATATTCTCCGGAAACAAAAAAGCTTGGGATAAAACCAAAAATGGCAACGATTATATTAAATCAAACTTTCTTCCATAATTTCTCCTAACTTGATTAAGATAAATCTTGCTTATTTAATTCTTCTTCTATAAATCAACTTGTTATTTTCAATTTTAATTTTAAATTGTTATGAAAGTATGGAAAAAGGGTGAACAATTTTTCGCTTTAAGAAGAGCGGTGAAATGACCTTAGAAGTTAGACGAATTTTTATAAACCAATAAAACAAAGGTGCTACCTCAATTTTTTTAGAGATAACACCTTTGTTTGTCATTTATTAAATTTTAGAAATCCGCAAAGCAAGCGTCTTCTCCTATTGCTACTACTATCGTACTTTTTTACTAATTAATAAAAATACCGTAATCAAAACAAAGGCTGTTAGCGCTAAAAATGGGATCGTAATAAAGCCAAGCCAGTTAATCCACGCTACATCACAGGGTATTCCTTGTGAACAAGGTTTAACACTTGCAAAGCCCGGTACCTTTTCTAATAGATAATGGTAAAAGGCAATCAGCCCACCGATAATTGAAAATGGCAGCGCATATTTCGTTATTTTTAGGTCGTTTGTATACGCAGCAATTCCTAGTAAAACAGCTAATGGGTACATGGCAATTCTTTGATACCAGCAAAGCTCACATGGTAGAAATAGACGGATTTCACTAAAATACAAGCTACCTAACGTAGCTACTACAGCAACAAACCAAGCAAGGTATAGGAATAGTGCAGAACGAGAAAAGGACATTATTGGCCTAATCCCCTTTCAATTAGCAGTTTAATATAATCATAGTCAAATGGATCTTCAAGCATTGTTCCATTAATCATAATACTAGGCGTAAATTGGACATTAAATTCTTCAACTAATTGATGATCAAGAAGGACATCATCTTTGTAAGTCAATTCTAGAATGTCTCGTTCTAACTGATCAAGGTTAATTTGCGGGACCGCTTTTTGGGCAACGTCGATTACCTTATCTACTGTAATCCAATAATCATCATGGTTTTGTCTAGTTGGTTGTTCACTATAAAGCGCTTTGTTAAAATCCCAAAACGCGTCGGGATCTTGATTCCAAACAGACTCTCCAGCTAATGAACCTAAATAAGATTCTTCACCATGGAATAATACGTTGATATACGAGAATGTTATTTTTCCAGAATCAATAAAGTCTTTTTTAAGTTGTGGAAAAATATGTTCACTCCATTCTTTACAAGCAGGACATTTATAGTCACCAAACTCAACAACTGAAACAGGCGCATTTAGATTACCCAACGTTGGTTGGTTATCAATAGGTACATGATTTGCAAAAACAACATCATTGCTTTCTGTATTTTGCTTGCTATTCAAAACGACAATGACACTTACTAGAATAACGACCGCAATGGTAACTAAAATTAGCGGTTTCATAGGGTTACTATTTGTTTTTGACATTTTTTCACCTCATAGTAGATTTAAATCAAGAGTGCAGCATAAGTTATTATACTACAAGAGGTGAAATTCCCGCCACTTAAAATGTCCACGAGCGGTGTCAGACACCGCTCGTGGACATTTTACGCTTATTTTCCACGTGGAGTGGACAATTTCTTGTTAATTATCAATTTTTATTTTTTCACCATTATCAAATTTCACTTCTAATTCAAAATCCTCGACATCTGTTTTATTAATACTAAGGATCTCTAGTATTTTTTGTTTTAAATTTTCCTGATCCATCTTAGGTTTTAATTCTAGTTCTTTCATCAAAGGTTCGATGATCGCTACCGCATTTTTTCCATGTGCAGTAACGCTTCCCGGCACAGAGTACTTCGCCTCAATTTTATCAACTGCCTTTACCTCGTACTCGATGTCATATTTGGTATTATCTTTTAGTTCAATCTCAATTTCAAAATCAATGATCGTCGGTATAGTAGTCGCGTACACAGACTGGGCTGTCATAAAACTTAGAACAAATAAGGTAAAAATGACTAATGCGGTTTTCTTCATTCAAATCCCTCCTGATTTTTATCTTCAAGAAGTAAAATACCCAAAACCTTTATCGGTATCCATCTTATGTAAAAAATTAACAATGACGTCACATTTCTCCCCAATGAAAGAACATAATTAAAGAAAGAGATTTGATCAACTGATCAAATCTCTTTCTTTTAGCGAGGTTTTAAATCCGTTCTTTTCAACAATAAAGGTCTCATCATAAACGGTTATTTCAAGTTCGTAACCTTCGATCAACGTAATACTCAACTCTGTTCTGGTAAGTTCTATCTTCAACTTACGATTTTGGTAATTAACAACAAACGAATACCCTTCCCACTTCTCAGGAACAAATGGCGCAAATGAAATTCCACTTTCTTTAATACGCATTCCGGCAAAACCGTAGACAATTGCTAACCACGTCCCACCCATGTTCGCCATATGAAGTCCATCTTTCGTATTGCCATGTGTATTATCTAAGTCAAGACGGGCAGTCTTGATAAAGTAGTTATACGCTTTTTCGTGGTATCCAAGCTTTGCAGCCATTATGCTGTAGATACAATACGATAACGATGAGTCGTGAGTTGTAATTTTTTCGTAATAATCATACGAACGCTTCATTGTTTCTATCGATTGCTCATCTTCCAGTAGAAAATGGGCAAGTACAGTATCTGCTTGTTTTAACACTTGGTAACGATAAAGTGTTAATGGGTGAAAATGTAGTAATAGTGGGTATTTTTCTTTTGGTGTCGCTTCGAAATCCCAAACAGCTTTTTGTAAAAATGTATCATCTTGTGGATTGATTTGTAACTTCTCATCATAAGGCAAATACATTTTTTCAGCTGCTTCATGCCATTCTTTCACTTCTTCTTTTGTCACTTGGTCACTGTTGATCAGTCCAGATATTTTCGCAGCCCATGATAAGTTCCACTTTGCCATTGCATTCGTATAATAATTGTTATTAACGATACACGTATATTCATCTGGCCCAGTGACATCATCTATTCGGAATGTTCCTTCATAATAATGACCAACATCAATCCAAAGTCTTGCTGTCTCAAATAATACTTCTGCGCCAAATTCTTTTAAAAATTCAAGATCGCCCGTGACTAAATAATATTGTATATAACTGTATGCAATATCAGCGCTTATATGGTACTGAGCTGTTCCTGCAGGAAAAAATGCAGAGCATTCGGTTCCAGAGATTGTGCGCCACGGAAATAACGCTCCTTGCTTATGGCCCATTTCTCTTGCTCGAGCCTTTGCATCTTCTAAAATCGAATGACGGTATTTTAACAATTTTTTTGCTATTTCTGGATTTGTCATCATAAATACTGGGAAAATATAAATTTCCGTATCCCAAAAGTAATGCCCTTCGTAGCCTTCACCAGAAAGTCCTTTTGCGGCAATGTTACTAACTCCATCTTTGCCTACTGACTGAAGCAATTGAAATAAATTAAAACGAATTCCTTCTTGAAGCTTTTCATCGCCTTTTATTTCGACGTCTGCATTTCCCCAAAAGCGATCTAAATAGCAATATTGGTCTCCAAGCATTTCTTCGAACGTTTCAGCTCTTGTACTTTGTAGTATTTCTAGCCCTCTTTTTACTATGTCTTGACCGTGTCGAAGCGTGTCCACATAAATGTTAAGCTTTGTATACTGAATACGTTCGCCACCAGGGAAGGTTAAGCTCTCACAAATGCCAGTCTTCGTTACTTCTACATCGTATTGATAACCAACGGTTGCACTACTTTCTGAAATGCAGGCAACTTCTAATTTCGAAGCCTCTGTTTTATTGAGGACAATGTTAACATTTTCTTCTCGGCAGACATCGATCACTGAGAGTCGCTTTGCATGCCCTGATGCTAAGCGTGGATCATTGTTGTCAACATAGTTAGAAATATCACCATCTATCGTTGAAAAAAGTTTAATTTCTTCTATCCTAGAAAGAGGAATGATTTGAATATCAATCGCAAAAAGCTCTTTTTTTGTAAATGAAACTAGGCGGCGGATAATCAGTTGTATTTCTTTTTGGTTAGGCGATTTCCAGTGAATAATTCGATCAGAATAGCCTCGATCGAGATGTAGCTGTCTCTGAAACGAAATAACTTCTCCTTCAAATAGCGAAAAACGCTCGCCATCTATAAAAATTTCAATTTTTTGTGCATCCATTACATTCAAAAGCTTTTGTTGTGTTTCTGGAAACGCAAATAGTTTTTCTCCATATTGAATTTCTGTTATATCATGAAAGGCGTTGATATAGCTTCCACGAATTGATTTATATCCATCTGCGTAGCCTTCTTCAAAGTTTCCACGGATACCTAAATAGCCATTTCCTATAGCAAATAAGCTTTCATCGATTACTAAATTTTGTTGGTCAAGCTTATCGCTTGAAAGTGTCCAAGTCATGTTTTACACCTCTGTTGTATATGATCAATATGCTTTAAATTTTGTTGCAATTTCTTCATAATCAAGCTCGCTTGTGTTACTGACTAGCAGATCAGCCTTACCTAGTGACTCTTTTAAACCAACACCAACTGCAAACATTCCAGCTCCTTTAATGGCTTCTACTCCAGCTTTTGCATCTTCAATTCCGATACAATTTTGCGGATCGACATTTACCATTTTTGCTGCAGTTAAAAAAATCTCAGGGTCAGGTTTCCCTCTCTTAATCTTAGTTACATCTACAATTTCATTAAAATATTGTTTTAGTTTTAAATTATTAATAATTGCAGGAGCGTTCTTACTTGCTGATGCAAGGGCGATTTTCACGTTGTTTTGCTTCAGTTGTTCAAGAAATGCTACAATTCCTACTAATATGTCTTTTTCAGAAATATTTATTATCAGTTGCTTATATACTTCATTTTTTTCTTCTGCTAGAACTTCCTTTTCTTCGTTTGAGTAAGAGTTTTCTTTTCCGCCCACTTGTAAAATCAGCTCTAACGATTTCATTCGACTTATTCCTTTTAGCTTTTCATTTATGTCTTTGTCAAAATCAATGCCAATTGAGTTTGCAAGCTGTCTCCAGGCTAAATAATGGTATTCTGCAGTATCTGTAATGACCCCATCAAGATCAAAAATAGCCGCTTGTAATAATTTACCCATTAACAAACATTCCTTTCAGTTTGACGTTTGACTCGATACCCAGTACTGTTTTCAACGATCTAGACAAAGCCATTTTCAATCTATTTATCGATAAATAACCGATACCAATCTTCAATCGTTCAATTTTTAACTCGTTCATATATTCCAACCAATCACTTCCTTAGTTTGGTAAAAACTGTCTCAAATAATCAGCATCGTTAATTACTTGAGACAATGAAAATGACCGGTGTTTGCAAACGGTCATTTTCCTGCTCTAGTTAATTTTGTGCGATCTATAACTATTTCCAATTTGTACTTTTTTAGTAATCGCATATTCATATTGACCTTCCTCCTTTCTTTTTGAAAAGCTTTTCAAATAAATATATAAAATACCCAAACTTTTTTAATTATGAACCTAATTTTACTCTGAAAGGCTTTTCAGAGATTGCTAAATAAAAAGGCTTTTCGAATTCTCTAAAAGCTTTTCATGTTTTCCGAAAAAAGTGTGTTAAATTTCTTTAACAGACTTTCTTTCAATAATTTGATGGGGTAAATAGGTGCGCAATTGCTTTAGTTCATTGCCGTTGATTAAATCTTCTAGCTTTTCAACAGCTTTATAACCAATCTCATACATTGGTTGTGCTACTGTCGTTAAAGGTGGAATACTCATAGATGCTACTTTAGTGTTATCGTAACCGATGACCGAGAGATCATTAGGAACATCAACTTTGATTGAATGCAAATAGGAGATTGCCCCTAATGCCATTTCATCACTAGCACAAAAGACAGCTGTAATGTTGTTGGATTGATAAAGTCGTTCCATTGCCTCAAATCCATCTTGAAAACGATAATGGCCAAATTGCACGTTTTTGTCAACATTTACAGGCAAATGATGGTCACGTAGACACCTCATATATCCTTGCAGCCTTGATTGGCCTGCAATAATATCAGTTGTTGGGCCACTAATCATACCGATCTCTTTATGCCCCTTAGAAACAAGGAATAACGTTGCGTCATAACCACCTTGTTCATCATCAACCTTCACTGACGGAAGTGGATATTCTAAGCAATGGGTTGATGCTAAAACAAACGGAATCGCTAATCGTTCCATAACTTTATAATCATCCGGAAACACTGCTTCACTCATATATAAAATCCCATCCACTTGCTTCTCATTTAGGACATTAATATACGCATGCTTACGGTCTTTATTTAAGTCAGTGTTACAAATGATTAAGTTCATCCCACGCACATTCGCAGCTTCTTCCATACCTTTAAGCACTTCTGCCGAATACATGTTAGAAACATCTGGAATTAACACTCCATAAGTTCGCGTCCGTTTATAAATAAGGCCCCTTGCTAAAGCATTCGGATGATATTTTAACGTCTTAATCGCTGCTAATACACGTTCTCGCTTTTCAGGAACAACTGTTTCTGGATTATTTAATACCCGAGAAACGGTACTCATCGAAACATTAGCTAAGGTTGCTACATCTTTCATAGTAGCTTTCATGTTTGACCACCAGTTTCTAATTTATGGTTTGAAAGGCTTTTCAAATTGATTATAGAAAATTAAAGCCTATTTTTCAAGTGTTTTTTAATAATAAAAAAAGTTCTTTGGTAATGGACCACTCTCCCTCTTCTTACTTGTTCCGAAAAAATTGATGAAACAGTCACATATTTAAAAGCTAGGATTATGTTAGAAAAAGGTGAGAATACCTGGATAATCAATTAGTCGATAATTGTATTGATAAAATGAAATTATCCTCGTCAATAGTTCAGCAAAGGCGTTACTTAGGCTGTTCACCTACTCTTTAGCAAAAAAAACAAAGGTACATCCTCTTAGTTTATTATGACTTATTGAATATCAAGCTTATCTGAGATAATAGATAAATCGATTGAGAATTTACCTCGACTTTACGTCCATCTTTTTCATAAACCGTTACAGAATCCATTCGTTCTACTTCGAAATAACCTATGCCTAGTTTAAAAGAATTTATAATAAAGAACGGTAGAATGTAGTTCTCCATTTGCCGATTTAGCATAATAAGGGATCTTACCAACTTGAATATAACCAATTGAAGAATAAAGAAGATTAGAAGGGTCTCCTTCTCTTGTATCGAGAACTAATAATGACCTGCCCTCCTGCTTGGCTCGTTCTTCAGCTTTCTTCATAAGTGAACGACCAATACCATTACGTCGATAATTAGGGTGTGTCATTAGCTTTGCAATTTCAGCTCTATGACCACCATTCTGCTTAGTACATAGATGTAATTGTACGCTTCCAACTATCTGATTGTTAATTTTGGCGACAAATAAAAGAACTTCTGGATTTAAGACATTCATCCAATATTTTTTAGCAGCGGAAAATTGCAGTGGTGGTAAAAAGCCAATCGATGCATCATCTTCTATTACCTTTATCAAAAGATCTGAAAGTTCATTAACGTGTTCTTCAATAATTTCTACTTGTTCAACTTTTACATTATTAACCAACAAAACCACCTCCAAATATATTATCTTCCTAAATTTAAATGAATTCTATTAACTATGGCTCTTCACTAATTAGGGATTTATTAAACTCCAAAACCATTTCTTCATTACTGGAAAATCCTTTCTATTAGCTTTTTTTCTCCATTTTTCATAGTGTCTTTTAGAAAAGAGCGTTTCTTTTTTTAGAAACGCTCTCGAAAAGATAGAATATAATAAACAGCTATTAAGTATCCTCCCACTTAGAAATAATACTTTGCTAAGTTATCACTACTAATTCCCTTATTAGCGTTAAACATATCCCAAAACAAGTGTATTTTAAGAGGCTTTAGATTCTGATTGGCTTTTTGACTTCTTACTTGATTTCCTATTAAAATAGTAAACTAATAAATAATAAATAACGGCACAACTAATAATAAAAAAACGAAACTCCCATATTGTATATGTTGAATATTTTATGGAGTTGTTACTTGCCTCAATTAAAGATGTTAAGAACCATCCTCCAAAAACTATTATTCCAATTAGATTTAATGCTTTTTGTGTATTTCCGTCCATAACAATCACTCCTAAGTTTTTGATAGCAAGCTTGTTGAGCTATTCTGCTCATACTTGAATAAGTAAATTTTAACACTATCTTCCAAATACAAAAAGGCATTTTGTAAAGAAAAATAAATGGACCTGGTTTGATAAGTAACCAAGTCCATTACCGCTAAATTTTTTCACTGAAGCACTCTTAGTTTATCAGTTAGTTCATGACTGCACTAATCATTACTTCACCAGAATTTATTATAAAAAAAAATAAACAAAACAATATAATTTGATTTTTATTTTTCCTTATTCTCTACTTTCTTTTTCATAACTTCTGCCATATGTTGAGAATGTAAATTGGGCTCACTTTGTAATTGAGCAATAATGTTCTGGTAATCTTCGTCATTACGATTTTGGCTCAGTTTATATGCAGCTTGCATTTCACTTATTTTAATTTTAAATCCAACAATCCCTTTTAGTTGAGTTTCTAAGAGTTGAGGTGATAGATTATCCCATAGGATCGGGTTTTTTCGATGTTTTTCATATTTTTCAAGCAAACTAGTAAGGTCCTGTATTAATTCTTCTTTCTCCATAATGCTTGCATATCCATAGACATGGACGGATTGATAATTCCAAGTGGGAACATTTTCATGTTCATACCAAGAAGAAGATATGTAAGCATGAGGTCCTTGAAACATTATTAGCACTTCCTCACCGGTATCGAATGTTCTCCACTGAGGATTTCCATATGCCATGTGACCAGTAATATAATAATCATCTCCTACTTTACTTAGTTCTAAAGGAATGTGAGTCGCTATTGGTTTTCGATCTTTTATTGTTACTAGAGTTCCAAATGAGTTTTCATTAACAAAATCAATAATCTCGTCATAATCTGTGACCTTAAAATATTTAGGTATAAACATGCTTTGATCCCTCCTTAACTTATGATAGACTCTCGGCATTTGCCGAGCCTTGTGGCTCAAGGTTTTCTTGAACCAATTTATTTGTATCCCTCCTATTTCTAGGTGGGATTTTTACTTTAGTTTTCTTCTTCAATTGGAAATTAATTGTTGAAAAATATCATAAAAAAACTAAAAAAACACTTGACTTTTTAGTGGAACCCCAATAATCGCCGAGGAGGAATTGACTTCCTAACAATACGGTGAAATGGGGGATTTAAATGAAACCTGCGCTAATACCACATATCTCATATCAAAACTTCGTTTTAGACCAATTAAATACTCATTACTCAGGCGGTATACTGACTCTCGTACAAAAAGATTGGACTATTATCTCGAAGTTATGGATCACGGATCTTTCGTTTACCACTACGTGGCTTCATGATTCATATTCAGTTAAAGGTCCTGAGCCACGTGATCCTGCTTCCATGCTTCGCTCTTATCTTTTGTGTTTATTGACAAGTCCGACCCTGAGTATTACAGAATGGGTGAACCAACTCCATCGTGTTCCTCTTTACACGATCCTTAGCGGCTTTGAACCTGGGGATGTTCCAGGTGTCGGTACTTTTTATGACTTCTTCAGACGGCTATCAGGTTTTGAGAAGGCTAATGTAAAACCTTTTATTAAGCTCAAACGAAAAAAGAAGCAGAAGAAAAAACCGAAAAAGGGTGAAAAAGCAACTCCTAGAAACCCTGGTATTATTAGAAAATTAGTGGATCGTCATTTACGCAATGGCTCAAAACAAAAACAATTGCCGGGAGATCAATTATACGCGTTTTTTCAATCTCAATTTCTTGAAGTTTCAGCGAGATTGGGTTTGCTTGGGGATCCCCATTCCCTTGGTGTTGTTGGAGATGGGACACCCGTGGAAACAGCGAGATACCCAAGGAGCAAACCTATTTGTGATTGTAGTGCCCAAGGACTAACGAATTGTACTCATCCTCGTCGATATTCTCAACCTGACATCGACTCAGGTTGGGATAGTTCAAGGGAGAGGTACTTCAACGGATATCATCTCTACATGATATCCACTAGCGATAGCCAATACGACTTGCCGCTATATCCACGGCTGCATCCTGCTTCCCGGCATGATTCAGTCAGCCTAGTGGTTGGTTCAATTGAATTTTCGCAACGGTACACCTTGGGCACAATTGATAAAATCCTTCTCGATGCCGCACATGATGCAGAACCGATTTACGAATTACTGGACCATCATAATGTGGAACCATTTATTGATCTTAATGTTCGAACAAAGAAAAACTTCAGTACGCAAAGTGATATTCAGATTTCTCCCCTAGGCGTTCCTATTTGTCCAATTGGAATGGAAATGAAACCCAATGGGTTTGACAAATCTCAAAACCGCCAAAAGTGGCGTTGTCCACTAGCTTGCGGAACAAAAAATACATGTTCCACTCCGTGTTCTAAAGCGAAGTATGGCCGGACATTTCATACGTTTAAGCAAGATAATCTTCGTCTGTTCACTAAAACACCGAGGTCTTCTGAAAAGTGGAAACTGATTTATAAACGAAGAACTTCAGTTGAACGTTCGAACAAAAGAGAAAAAGTCGACTATCACTTAGAATCTGGGCGTCATCGCTCTACAAAAATGTGGTATGTCCGCTTATATTCAATCATGATGTGTCAACACATAGATGCTTGGTACAGTAGTCAGAAAGAGACTTTGAACATCCAAGAAATCATCTTTTCTAAGAGCGCCTAGTCATTTTTAAAAAATAGCAGCCGTAGGCTTATTTGGTATACACTTTTTTGAAAACACTATGAAAACACATCACTTTGCTGTCCTGTTAATGAAATTCCCAGTAAATTTTTTACAAATCTTCGATAAACTCATCATTTATTCCGAGAGTCTATTTTAATAGACTCTCGGCATTTGCCGAGCCTTGTGGCTCAAGGTTTTCTTGAGCCAATTTATTTGTATCCCTCCTATTTCTAGGTGGGATTTTTACTTTAGATTTCTTTTTCAATTGGGAATTAATTGTTGAAAAATATCATAAAAAAACTAAAAAAACACTTGACTTTTTAGTGCAACCCCAATAATCGCCGAGGAGGAATTGACTTCCTAACAATACGGTGAAATGGGGGATTTAAATGAAACCTACGCTAATACCACATATCTCATATCAAAACTTCGTTTTAGACCAACTAAATACTCATTACTCAGGCGGTATACTGACTCTCGTACGAAAAGATTGGACTATTATCTCAAAGTTATGGATCACGGATCTTTCTTTTACTACTACTTGGCTTCATGATTTATATTCAGTTAAAGGTCCTGAGCCACGTGATCCTGCTTCCATGCTTCGCTCTTATCTTTTGTGTTTATTGACAAGTCCGACCCTGAGTATTACAGAATGGGTGAACCAACTCCATCGTGTTCCTCTTTACACGATCCTTAGCGGCTTTGAACCTGGGGATGTTCCAGGGGTCGGTACTTTTTATGACTTCTTCAGACGGCTATCAGGTTTTGAGAAGGCTAATGTAAAACCTTTTATTAAGCTCAAACGAAAAAAGAAGCAGAAGAAAAAACCGAAAAAGGGTGAAAAAGCAACTCCTAGAAACCCTGGTATTATTAGAAAATTAGTAGATCGTCATTTACGCCATGGTTCAAAACAAAAACAATTGCCGGGAGATCAATTATACGCGTTTTTTCAATCTCAATTTCTTGAGGTTTCAGCGAGATTGGGTTTGCTTGGAGATCCCCATTCCCTTGGTGTTGTTGGAGATGGGACACCTGTGGAAACAGCGAGTTACCCAAGAAGCAAACCTATTTGTGATTGTAGTGCCCAAGGACTAACGAATTGTACTCATCCTCGTCGATATTCTCAACCTGACATCGACTCAGGTTGGGATAGTTCAAGGGAGAGGTACTTCAACGGATATCATCTCTACATGATATCCACTAGCGATAGCCGATTCGACTTACCGCTATATCCACGGCTACATCCTGCTTCCCGGCATGATTCAGTCAGCCTAGTGGTTAGCTCAATTGAATTTTCGCAACGGTACACCTTGGGCACAATTGATAAAATCCTTCTCGATGCCGCACATGATGCAGAACCGATTTACGAATTACTGGACCATCATAATGTGGAACCGTTTATTGATCTTAATGTTCGAACAAAGAAAAACTTCAGTACGGAAAGTGATATTCAAATTTCTCCCATAGGCGTGCCTATTTGTCCAATCGGTAAGGAAATGAAACCCAACGGTTTTGACATATCTCAAAACCGCCAAAAGTGGCGTTGTCCACTAGCTTGCGGATCGAAAAATACATGTTCCACTCCGTGTTCTAAAGCGAAGTATGGCCGCACATTTCATACGTTTAAGCGAGATAATCTTCGTCTGTTCACTAAAACACCAAGATCTTCTGAAAAGTGGAAACTCATTTATAAACGAAGAACTTCAGTTGAACGTTCGAACAAAAGAGAAAAAGTCGATTATCACTTAGAAGCTGGGCGCCATCGCTCTACAAAAATGTGGTATGTCCGCCTATACTCAATCATGATGTGTCAACACATAGATGCTTGGTACAGTAGTCAGAAAGAGACTTTGAACATTCAGGAAATCATCTTTACTAAAAGCGCCTAGACAATTTTTAAAAAATAGAATAACTGTAGGCTTATTTGGTGCATACTTTTTTGAAAACACTATGAAAACACATCATTTTACTGTCCTGTTAATGAAATTCCCAGTAAATTTTTTACAAATCTTCGATAAACTCATCATTTATTCCGAGAGTCTATTATAATTTACCAGTAACCCCTAAACCTCCATGCAGTATCATAGCTTCGCTTGTTATACGAGATCTAAGTCCCAACCAGCCTCAATCATGTTTCTACAAGTAGGGGGCGAACGGTTTAGTTGACGGGATCAATGCCCCACGAGCAGTTACGTTCTACCCTGGCTACTGTTATAATAAGACCATATAAAAAAAGGTCAACCAGAAATATTTTCATATCTGGCTAACCTTATAATACGAACGAAGCAGTTTATTAATTATGATGGTATTTTCCTATTATGTTATTTTACCCATATACGAAGGAGGAAAAAAATTGAAGAAATCATTTATCATAATAATTATGGTATTACTACTGGCTGCTTGCACTTCACAAGATTCTCATAAGTCTTATAAGAGTGTAATTGAGCTAGATGACCTAAAGTTTGAAGTCGAAGACTATGAAATACGAAGCAGCAATAATCCTGATGATAAAAACGTTCAAGTATTTGTAAAAAAAGCAATTCATTATCAATTTAGCCTTTTGAATACTGGCATTGAGAAAATAGGCTCCGATAATATTGACGACGAGAAATTGGAAGTATATATTGAAGCCCATGAAAATTTATTAGATTTTATGGAACCGAACCTTTTTGAAACTAACAAGTCTAACATGCGGAGTGGAAGTGGAAGTGGAAGTCAGCAAACATATTTAAATCCTAATGAAAAAGGTGAGTATTTCTTCACATATATCATTGCTGATATCAAAGATTTGGAATTGATAAAAGAGAATGCATTAGATGCTGATATTGTTGTCTTACTTACAAACTCTTCGGGTATAAGTGAAGAAATAAAAAGAATTACTCTAAATAAAAAATAAATGTGTTTTCAAAAATAAATAGTATTTTTAGACGGGGTTATTAAAACAAAACAAATGCTTTATTCGTTAGTTAGGCAGTGCATTATAGATTTAATTTGACCTTGTGCTTCAAAATAGGGGGAATCTCGATGACCTATATTTATGGTTTGGTTTCGGTTGCGATGAGTGTGATTATAGCTTTTATATTTGGGATTCCGATTATTTCTGAATGGGGTCTTACTTATTTTCACTTTGAATACCTCATCTTAGGTTTTGTAGCTCCAATGGGATATTACTATTTTGTCTTCAACAAAGAAAAAACATTTAATAAAAAACATATCTTACCAGGTTTATCTTTTGGATTAGTAGCTTTGTTTATAATCCTAGTTATTCATTATTTCGTTCTATCACATTTGCTTGTTTCTTTTCTTCCATATTTAAGTTCAGTTAAATTGGAAATTCTCGTCTTCATTATCGGAAGTATCATTCTCCCCTTATTTAAGATAATAGGACAAATCAAATGTAAGAAATGTAAAAGTGGATATTTTATTGAAGAGTTGCTTTTTAAGGTAGGTAAAAAAGATTATCGAGATGATATTAAAAAGTTTATCCAATTGGCAGCCAATAATAGTGATAGAGAACTAAGAAATTTTATAAAAGAACGAAGGTTATGTACTGGCTATTCATCAATGAACCACGAAGAAAAACCTTCATCGTATTCGTTTTATTTGATTACATGTAAAAATTGTAAATCTCAATATATTGTTAGCGAAAAAAGTAAAGAGAATAATGATGGCTCTTCGCTAATTTCTATTGGTACACGAGATTTCATTAAGAATAATAGTCTAGTAATCTTCTCAACTTTTACTAGGTTTTCATACTTAAAATCGACCGTCAAGGAAACCACTTGACCGACGATTTTAAGTATGAAAGTGCATAGTTAGGTTGAGAAGGAGATAATCTAAGCATGAGGCTTCACTCGTAAAGTAAACTTATTAGCCGTTGCGTAGATCATGGCAATAAAGTTTTCAATTGATCGGTAGCCTCTTGCTTTCCGCTTTGATGCTTGAACAAGGCTATTAATTCCTTCAAGTAAACCATTGGTCATTCTTGAAGCGAACCAACGTAATATACCTTTTTCATGTCTTTTGAGTGTCCGAGCAACATCAACTATTGGCTCTAAACGTGAACGTATTGCCCAATTGTACCAATCATCAAAATACCAACCTGAAAACATTTGGCTAGTTGACCAAAGTCCTTGTAGAGCTAATCTCAACCGATAAGCCTTAGCTGTATTTAAATGGCTATCTTTTAACTTCATAAGTTTTTCATGTTGAGACTGGGATAGGTTTTGTGAGTTCTTCAACCATAAATAACGTGTTTTTTTTAGCAATGGCTCATCATTCTGTTCCTGTCTGCGAACCTTATCGACAGCTTCGTTGACTAATTTCATAACGTGAAATTTATCGAACGTAATGTGTGCCTTTGGAAAAGCTTCTTCAATACCTTTAATAAAAGCCGGTGACATATCGCAACAGCACTCCAGGATTGAAGTCGCTTCTATTCCTTTATTTTCAAGGTGTTGCTTGAATGATTGGATCACAGAGGCATCTTTACCTTCAATGGCGAAAATGACACGTTTAGAATCAACATCTACAAATAACGTCACATAGCGATGGCCTCGTCTGCTTGAAGTTTCATCAACTGCAATACGAGTTATGTTTGAGAGATCAAGCTCATCCATATTTTTTTGTACATAATAATGGAAGACTCTCCACAATCTCGTATCATGTTCATTTACTTCACGAGCAACTGCGGCAACAGGCATTTCTTTCATTAACTGCATAACTTGGGCTTCGAATAGCCATGTGAACCCAGCTTTTGGTCGAGACCAATCAACTTGCACAGTTAGAACCTTATCGCAAATATCACATTTTATTCTTGGTAACCTTGCATGTAGATATGTCTGGTATTGCCAGAAATCCTTATGACGCCACATCCTGTCGTCATTTGCGATATCATGAACACCATTATGTTCATTTCCACAATGTGGACATGGGAACTTAGCTCCACGTTTGAAATCTAAAAAGACATGAAACTGATCTGAACTTTTTACTAATTTGTAGTCTTCAATATACCATGGATCTTGGATATCTAATGCCTCTTGAAATAGACGGTATTCTTTTTCGAAATCTTGCATTCTTACACACTCCTGACCGTTTTATTAGACTTTTTATCTAGTATGGTCAGGTCTTTTAATCTATAAACAAATACTAATTAGCGAGGAAGCATAATGATGATATTTCACTAAAGCACTCCTACGAAATAATAGCTTGCATTAATTTAAGCAAAGAAATTCAGGTAAATTGAAAAATTGTTAATTATTTCACTTAAACAAACGATAAGCGATAGCTTAAAGAAAGGTTATCACCTTTCTCCTGTTGAAGTGCAATAGTAATTAGAATTCATTGATGAAAGTGTTTGGAAGAAATTAAAGAATATAAGTTATGAATTGAGGGATTAAGATTGTTGAAAAGAATTATCATGTCAGGAATTGCATTAAGCATGGCTACAATAATTGGTTGTAGTAACGAAGAAAATAAAGTACAAGTAGATGAAGAAGTTCAAACCGCAATCAATGTAGTAGAAGAATATCTTTTAACTGAGGACATTGAACAGGCAAAAACATTTTTTGGTAGTGAGGTCTATTTTCCAGCAGATGAAGAACCGAATGCAGAACATAATCCAAATCAAATAAATTTCCCTAATAATTACTATTATGAGTGGAATTCAAATGAAAAAAATAAGAAAGAGTTGATTGATTTTTCAGTAGATAGCAATGAAATTTACCTTTATTACAAAACAACGACATTTGGAAAGTATAATATTGTTTTTAAATATACAATGACTAAGGAAGATGATTGGAAAATTAGTAAAATAGAAGCTGTTGTAGACTAAGATTGATGACTTGTATATTGTGAAATTTTGTACTTAAAGTAACGGGTGCGGTAGCTTTACAAAGGTTGTGGCTTAATACGCAAAAAAAGAAACCATTGGAATTATTATTTCGTATAAAAATTATATAATTTCCGAGGTGGAGAGGGGGGAAACATGATTTCAAATATTTTAGTACCTATTTTAACTTTAGCTGTACTCGTCGGTGTTGGACTATTATTATTCAGGCTCTTCAAACGTTAATTTGAAATAACTGAATTTAAAAACTCTTATTGTGTTTAACGAAGAGCGATAGCAAAACAAGCTTTCGCCTATTCAACTACTGGGCAGAAGAGTTTAATAAAGAAAAAGAAAGAATTGGAGTGGGAGATTTGAAGAGGTTTGTTTTAGCAATATACATTTGTAGTTTACTCATTGTTACAGCTTGCGGAAATGAAAAACAAGATAGTATTGGTATTGTAGATTTTCAATTAATCCCGAATGAAACTGATATTATAGCAATTCATGTTGGTGGGGTTGATGAAGATGGTGTATCGACAGATGAAACAAATATAACAATTGAAGAAAAACAGAAAATAAAAAAAGTATAAGCTTTAATAGGCGATATCCACTTTTAACCAATAGAAAAACAAGATGTTTTAGACCAAGAATTACATAAAACTATTGGTTACAGTTTATTATTGAAGATTTCAATTCACAAAAACATTCGAGTTTATGGTTATTAAGCGATGGTGAAACGATAATTATTCCTACTTGGGAAAAACAGTATTATATTAAAAGTGGTGTTGGTAGTTTATACCAAAAAATACTAGACTTATTAGAGCTTCAATTTTAGTTACTTTTCACTAACGGAAGGCGTTACTGGAACAAGCAGCAGTGACGCTTTCTTTGTATCTATTGAAGCAGAATACTTGAACAAGATTTTAAATCTGAAACCATATATTGTATACTTCCGTAAATAAATATTAGAAAAATTAGAATTTTGTTTTGACGGGTATTGACACTACAAAAAGGAGATGAGATTAATGAGAAAAAAGTTAGTCGGGAATGGCATTAGTTCCTTTGGATTGGGTGTAATAGTAAGTTCAATTGTTTATCCTCTCGGTTTTATGAACTCTCAATCCGTTTTTTATGGAATGCTGGTAATCGGAGCGGTTTTACTTCTAACTGGAAAACTTATTGGTAAAACGCAGAAAGAAACTGAGATTATTAGTACCAAAATACAATAGCGTTACCATTATTGATGTAACGGTGAGCAATAGCACAAGAAGGCTGTTGCTTCTGTTGCATTGAGCAGGATAGTTCCTTAGTAATTACGATATTAGTTCTTTGAAAAAGAGGTGAAAAATGAAATGCGATGATTGTGGATATGACCACAATGAGGTATTAAAGCATTGGGAATACAGGGGCGAAAGTAATAATGACGGATTTACTTATACTATCCTTTCCAATACTTATGATGGAGAAATACTTAAAGAAATACTGAGTCATGCATTGTCAATACATAAACCACCATTTGATTTATTTATAGATACTTGTGTTGTGGAAACACATGAATGTAAAAATTGCTTTTTAAAATATTTAAAAAGTGCAGAAGAACGGAGAAGAATAGAGCAACAATTTTTTGATTTAGGTATTACCTTACATGAATTCTTTTAGTATTAAACTCAACTAAAGAGTGCAATAGTTTAACAATCTGTTGTTGCCGCTGTGGTGTTAATGAGCAGGTTTGTTGTGCGAAACGTTTCTACCCCAAATTGAGAATGGTCACATTACTCAGGTAAAAGGTAGACAATTCCCTTCGGGGAGTTGAAGGGTTATATCGAAGAGTCAAATGATTGAGTAACGTCTTGAAGGGCTCTCTCTTAGTCGAATAGCACTAAAATTGGTAAGAATGATAGTGTTATAAGCTCGGCAAAAAGGCGTGAGAATTTACCGTAACAGTTCGGCTGACGAAAGCCTGCCCGCGGGGGTGGTGTAAATCATGATGCTTGAGTTGAATGAATATGGTGAGAATGCTAAATAATCTAAGAAGAAGGATTAAGCTGACAAACTTCATAATGTACGGGTCTAAACGCTTACTACATAGAGATGTGTATATCACCAAATTGTGAAGTTAGCAGTGGATGAGTAAGACTCGCTAATATGAAAGTCCACGATATGTTACAGGCATATAAACGGCTAACAGGCTTACAGGAAGCACCTAAGTTCATTCTATAGTAGATATAATTCAACGTTGTAAGCTGATAACGTGGAGGGCTTACTCCCAAAGAAAAGGTAATAAGGAAAGCAATAATGAGATTAGCTATTGTATAACTTATTTTTGTATCAGTGAAAGTGGAGGCACAGTACCAATGAAATGTCTAATCCGCACGGAGGGATAGCCACTAGACTAATGAAGATTTATTTATTCATGCAAGGCAAATCTTTATCGGTTAATAAGGTTCTTGTGAATAGAGGTTTACCTCCCGCGGGAGGCACCGACTTATTGAAACGGAAGAATTGAGACACAAAAGGTACTAAAATATCAAAAGTGTTAATGGTTAAATAGAGTTGGATTAGTTGGAACGCCGTATGAGGTGAAAGTCTCATGTACGGTGTGAACGAGGGGAAAAGGGAGCGATAATTTCAAACCCTTACCTATTCGTATGAGTAGTAACAGTGACGCTTTCTCTGTAAATATTGAGTCAGGTTAACAAAATACAAGGGGGGATATTGATGTGGGAAATTCCGATTTACTTAATCTTTGCACCTGTTTTAACAATCATCATTTCTTTACTCTGCAGAATTAGGTTTAAAAAGTATTTTATGGCACCTTTAATCATATTTTTTATTCTCAACATCCAAACAGTAGTAGTTCCAATATTTTATAACGTGGGTTGGGAAGGTATTTTTGGGTGGGCAATTTTTTATACTGTTATATCGCTAATTATTTCTTTAATTATGTGGAGTTTTAGGAAAAAATACTCTTTTCCAAAGTCTGCATAATACATCAGATATAGTGACTTTATACTTTGGAAAAGTTGTAACAAAATTTCACTAACGGGGGCCTCGTAGCTCTCTATGTCTCTTTGAGCCAAAAAAAGTAACCCACCCTGTGCGTTTGGTCGACGAATAAGGTAAGGTCACTTTTTTGGTATTTAATTGCCTATAGTAACCGCCAACCGTTCATTCTGCTGACAATTACTTTAAGAGCTTGGATGTTAACGCATCTTTGCTCTTTTTTAGTTTATTAAAAAATTATTAATTTATGGCTGACTTTTAAAGAAATATATTTTAGATATACTTTTATATCTTATACCTATTATAAGTTAATTGGTACACAGTGTAAAGATAACGGACAATTTTTAACATGTTTTTTTCTATTACTAAATATACAATACTTAAATTACTTAGTTAGAATTTGCGATAAAACAAGAACTCCAATAACACCAATGAATAATAAAATTAAAGAAGCTACATATCTTTTCCCTTCGAGATACTTCCACTCCATAAATGATTTGACGCTAAAAATAATAATATATAAGCCAATATGTATCCATTTAGTTAAAGCTTGATTAGTAGGATCAAAAATGAAACTTCCAAAAATAAGAATAAAAGTAATACCATATAAAATAATATCTATTATACCTTTTGCCTCACTTTGATAAACATACTTATATTTTCCTTTTAATAACCATTTATCAAAAAACCAGTCAAAAAAGAGAACAATAATTAGCCATATTAAAAGTACAAGTCCCATTTAATCACTACCTTTCATTTAAACTCTCTATATATTTTACCACATTTTACAAATACCTTCTATCTGATGTCTTACCTTGCTTATTATATCTCACCACCTTTTTAATAGTTTTTTCATGCTTTCAATGAAATCTTGATGAGGCTGTTGAGATAGTCCCAACAGCCTAAAATTTAATCTTATTAAACTTAAACTTCAGAACAATAGCAGTGTTTATGGAGTAATCCATCCACCAGTAGTTTGAATACGTTTCAAGACATAAGAATTATTATTATTAGCTCTGTTCTGCTCAGGAGTGAGATTTGGATTATGATTACCATATACTAACTCCGCAACTTCACCATCTGACATCCTAAATTGAAGATAAGATAATTCAACTTCAATTGCAGTATATGATCCGTTCATATTGAAAATGTCTTGAATTTGATTTCTCAATAAATTATAACCGCCATTTACTACATTTCTAGTTGCTTGTCTATTTGATGCAGTCAATGAATTTGAAATTCTAAAAAACATATCAACCATAAAACCAACAGGTGTAGGTGCTTTTCTTCGAATAAGTGAACGAATTACCTCTGTTGTTGCTCCCCACCAAGTATTCATACTTGATATAGAGACACCTGCTTCAAGCGAATCCAAAGCACTTTTTTGTCCTATTGCTAGTTGATTTAATTGACTTCTTTGAATGATTTCAGTCCGAACAAGCTCTCTTGTGCCGACATATGTTGACATGAAAACAACTCCCTTTTAATTTTTTTAACAAGAACTTCCGCGCGGTTATTGCTTGTTACTATTAAAAGAGTATTTAGTAAAAAAAAAACAACCAAACACTAAAATTATTTGACTAATTTTTATTCTTCATAATAATTTGAAGTTGCAAAATTGCATCAGTCAAGTTTTCTATTCTTTTTTCAAACCTAATTAACAGGTAAATGGCAATCACTACTGGAAAGCCAAAATTACCTAATAGTGTAACCATCTGAGAAAATTCAATTTCCATTTAACATTCCTCCTTCTATACTTTAAAAGAGATTTTAAACCTTGATATATCAACTTAATTTTTAAAATAGGACTATTTTAACTCAAATAATTTACTGGTAAATGATATGGTAATTATACAAACGTTTGTTCCTATTTTATTCAGAAAAAGGTTGATTAAAATATAAAAAATACCCTTTATAAAGTAAAGGGAAGGGGAGTTAAGAATGAATGAAACACTAAACCAATTTATTAAGGATAATCAGAATTTACTTGAACAACCTATCGTGAAATCATTTTTAATGATAGAAGATAACTATAATTTATTTAGAGAAGCCATTTGCGAACCAACTGTTAACGGGCACATTAAATCTTCTAAAAGTCTATTGAATTTTTCAAATTCCTCCGGAATTGCCTATTCACTTCCCTGAAATAATATGCTAAGTTTTTTGCATATTGAGGGGGAGGTTTTTTTATGATTAAAATTCATGACTTCGGAATTGGGTTGGTTGAGTATGGGGAAAGAGGAAAGAAGAATGATTTTCCATTGTTTGATGAATGTCCTAATTGTAAATGTCTAGCTCATGGGAACCTACATCGAAATGGGTATTATTGGAGGTATGGAATAACTGAAGAAGAGACATCATATATTCCCATTTGCCGTCTTAGATGTCTAGGGTGCAAAGTGAATATTTCTATTCTACCAGATTTTCTAATACCGTATTTCCAGCATACCGTCAAAACCGTATTGGATCGCGTTAATCAGATTCTACAAAACAAGAGAGTAAATGGCAGCCGTCAATTGTTGAGATTTTATCTTTGTCGATATTTAAAATGCATTAATTGGATTCATACATTCTTTATTAGTTTGGGGGAGATTAGTGGAAAGTCGGGGGATATAAAAAAAGAGGCCATAAAATATATGAAAATGATCCATGATTTTGGCGAATCACCCTTCTTACGAAGGTCACAGGGTCACTTAGCAAAATACCTTATGGCAAATTAATTCTATCATATTTGAGTGAATTTAAAAATAATCTCATTCCCACATAACTTTTTCATAGTCACAAAATAGCAAAAAAAGTAGAATTATAACCATGGATGACCGGTCGTCCTTCGATTAAAAGGAGGAAGATTCCATGAATGAAAAAGAACGCGAACAAGTGGCTTTATTTCGATATGGCTTAATAGCCCCGCTCTTTAATGGGCAAGTAGATTCGAAAGAATACTTAAAGGGATTAGAAGGGAAAGTTCATTCTATTCCTTATTATGGTGAAAAGAAAATTGCGCAGAAAACAATGAAAGAATGGCTTCTTAATTATCGAAGGAATGGTTTTGAAGCTTTAAAACCAAAGAAACGTATAGATCGCGGGAACTCACGCAGGCTATCCCCTGATGACCAAGATCAAATTCTTGAAATACGAAAAAAAACTCCCCATATGCCAGTTAGTGTTTTCTACGAACAACTAATCGAACGAGGAGAGATACAAAAAACCCAAATATCTTACTCTACTATAATTCGATTATTAAAAAAACACAACCTTATTGGGAAACAAATGTTGGCCATACCGGAAAGAAAACGTTTCGCTCACGATAAGGTGAATGTGTTGTGGCAAGCTGATCTGTCACATGGGCCATATGTACCAATCAATGGAAAAAAGACAAAGACATTTTTAATAGCCTATATAGATGATTGTTCAAGGCTAGTTCCATATGCACAATTTTTCTCTTCGGAGAAATTTGATGGGTTAAGAGTGGTCACGAAGGAAGCTTTAATTCGGAGAGGAAAGCCAACTATCCTTTATGCGGACTATACCGAAAAAAATACTATGCCGAATAAACTTATAAATCCTTCATAAATAAACAGTTTACGAAGGATTTTCGGCATAGTGTTTAGCTTTTAGTCCAGACTATAAATCAGTTTTCTTATATCCTTGGTTTTCCAAAGCGGGGATTCTTCCACTGCCTCAGGGCTTGTTTTCTTTATGGCTTCATGAATCATATCCAACGTTGCAAAAGCATAGAAGTTTGATGTTGTTGAAAGACTTTCATGACCAAGCATTTCCATGATGACTGTGAGGGGCATACCTTTTCGGTATAACGTCATAGCTCTTGTTTTCCTGATTAAGTGGCAGTGAACATGCCGTGGGATTTCAGGACAAATCATTCTTGCCTGGTTTGCATATTGACCTAAAAGGAGATTTATCGTATCCGTAGACAAGGCATGAGGCTTCCCATCCCTCATCGAATAGAACAATGGAGCCCCGCCATCTGTGTTTGGATGCGGATGGAATTCCTGAAGATAACGCTTGATGTGAGCAACAGTTTTCTCCATCAGGGGCACATTACGACTTTTGTTGCCTTTACCGGTTAGCGTAACGAAAGGTGTTTTGACGTTGATAATGTGCAGATCCCGAAGGGTAATATCTACAAGTTCCTGCGCTCTGGCAGCCGTATCATACAACATAATGAACATCATGCGATTGCGTCTTCCCTTTTGTGTATCTGTTTTAGGCGTTTTTAATAATGCTTCAATAGCTTCATTTGTCATATATAATATGGACTTTTTGTGTTCCTTCATTCCGCGAACGCTACGAACATCGTTGTATATTGCAACAAGCGTAATATCCTCGTCTGCGCAATACTCCATGAACGATTTTAGTGCAGTCAATCGAAGGTTGCATGTTTTGGCTGCTAGATTTTGCACTTCATTCATCCAGACAAAATAATCTTTAATGTGTTTCCTATTTAGAAAGTCAAACGTAATGTCCTGTCGTTCAATCCCTTTTTGGATTTCCAAGTAATCAATAAAGTAACTCATGGACTTCTTATACGAATTTATTGTGTTTTGGCTAAGGTTTCTTACCTTGGGCAGGTATACATGAAGGAAGCTACGAGCATAATGCCAAAATTCGGGCTCAATCTGCTTTCTACTCTTCATCATAATCCACCTCCGGAAGCAACCCTTCAAGTATTTTAGTTTTTTCGGAGAAAGTAGAAAAAAACTCAGGCACAAGATGAAGATAGTAGTAGGTGCTTTCCAAACAGGCATGTCCCATGTAACGCACCAAATATGGAAGCATGGAATTCACATCGGATTCTTCCTTAAGCCATTGATTGAGTTTGTCGAAGGCAAAATGATGGCGAAAATCATATGCTCTTGCCTTCGAGCCTGACTCATGCCCCAAACCAGCCGCCTTCCATATCTTATTGAAATTCGATCCAATAGACGTACTCTGGTAACAACTATGGGATTTTACCGGAAAGAAATACGTTCGATCTGGAAATATATTATCTATGACAGCATCGTATTTCAAATATAGTTGTTTAAGGTCTTCCGGAAGAAACAACCTTCGGTCTTTAGGGCCTTTTGAATGGATTACATCGATATAGCCAGTATGAAGGTTAACGTTTTTTCGCAGAAGCAACCGCGCTTCACTTGTTCTCAATCCACAACAATAAAGCAATCTAAAGTACATGGGTAGGACAAGATGGCGGACAGGATTTTCCTTGCGAGGGCCTAGTGTGTCGCAAGCATCGAAAAATCGGATAATTTCTTCATCTGTGAAAAAATGTGGTATCGTTCGGATTTGCTTTCGACAGATTTTGTTGGTGACAACATATGCATCTGAGTATCCAGAATGTTGCAGGTATTTGCCAAACTCACGAATAGGTGCCACACGTACTCGTTGGGTGTTTGGGCATTCGTTATCCCGTAAGATAACCCAACCTTTAACAATCTCGTTCAATAAAACCTCTTCGGATTCGCGTTTTGCACAATAGCGATCAAACTCGTGGAGATAGTATTCGCTTGTTTTATACTTCCAGCCTAGTGAGTGTTTAAACGCTACAAAAGACTCCATGAAAGAAGCTAGTTTACTAACATATGCCTTCTCCATCATTTGAGCCCCTTCACTTTCATAGGAATGACGGCTAAGGTTAATGCACAATCACGCATCTTTTCTTCGTCAGTAGACAGATAAACGTCGGCTGAGTTTGGGTTGACATGCCCAAGTGTTGATGAAATTGTTTGTATGGCAACCCCATTTTTTAACATTTTTGAGGCGACATGATGTCTAAGGAGGCGGGTGCCTTTAAGTTCGTTGTTAACTCTTACTCCTGCACATGTAAATATTTTTCTTACTATGGTGTAACAACTCGAATGTTCTTTCAACGGTACATGTGGGGCATTTCGAGATAAAAATACGCACGATGAATCTGATTTAGGACGGTCATTCGTGAGATACCTTACTAATGCATTGCCGATTGCAGGAAGAAGGGGTAAAACTAAAGGCTCATTCGTCTTCTGTTGGACTATGTTAATAACATCCCCTTGCCAATCTATATCTTTTAACCTTAAGTTCAAAATATCCACGGCCCTGATTCCAGTAAGAAGCGATAATAATATAATAGCTTTGTCCCTTGAAGATACAGCATCGGTTTGTAATACATCCCATACAGCCCGTTCTTCCTCCTCCGTTAATACGGGAATAATTGTCCTTTTTCTCAGGAGTTTATCAGGAACGGCTGCAATAAGTCTGTTTCCACCTTCTGCAAAACGCAAAAATGATCTTAATCCGGAGGCCGCCGTTCGAAGACTTCCAGAGTCCCAGGTTTCTCTTAGTTCATCAAAAAACTTATAGATTGATTTAAGAGGGACAGCTTTCAACTCGGTATAGCCCAATTTTTCAATAAAAATAAGGAACTTGCAGGAAGTATTTCGATACGATTCTATAGTATTTTTACTTTTTTTCTCCTCTTGTAGAAACGCTAGAAAATGGATATGAAGGTCCTGGAATTTAATAGTTGAGGGCTTATCGACCTTACTATCCCTGCTTGGTTGCCAGCCAAAATAGCCTCTTTCTTCATATTCCCTTAATTTTCTTATGCATGAAGTGTGTAGCTTTTTACGTGAATGGCAGTATTGTCCTGTCCTTCTGTCTGCAGAATCATTCACGAAATGCTCAACCAATTCTTGAGTTAAAGTTTCTGTCCCCATGATAGCGGCAGACTTCAACAGTCTTTCATATACCCTTTTGAAACTATGAATCGTTGATTGACAATAACCTGCTTTTTCAAGCGCTTCAAGTACCATTTTTACACTACTTTCCACAGTTGGTTTCTTTACCATAGTAATTCCTCCTAAAAATAGTTTGGACGTTAGTCCACTTCTATTATGGAAAAAATAGCAAAACACTATGCCGAAAATCCTTCGTAAACTGTTTATTTATGAAGGATTTATAAGTTTATTCGGCATAGTATTTTTTTCGGTATAGTCCGCATTATGACGAATTCGTCATAATGCGGACAACGGCAAGATTTATAGATCTGAAACGCTTCAATACGCCTGTGCCCAGCTGGGAATTACACTGGCCCATACCCAACCTTATGATCCACGTGCGAAAGGTAAGGTAGAAAGGCTGTTTAAAACGATTCAAACACGATTTTATCCGTTATTACAAACCGACCCAGTACACTCCCTAGAGGAGTTAAACGAACGGTTCTGGAACTGGTTAGAAAGGGATTATCATAGAAGAGCTCATGCCTCATTAGACAATAAAACACCGCTTGAGGTATTTGAATCTCAACTAAAGGATATAACATTTCTAGAGGATTTGTCTATACTAGAGACGATTTTCTTGAAACGAGAACAGCGAAAAGTGAAACCTGATGGCACAATTTCAATAGATAAAAAACTCTATGAGGTCCCATCCTGCTTTATTGGTCAATCTATCGATGTGAGATTTGACGAAAATGGGATCTATGTCTTTGAAGAAAACAAAGAAGTAGCTAAAGCCATACCTGTATCTATGAAGGATAATGCACATGTCAAACGAATTCGCTCCCCATTTGCATTGACTCAATCGGCTGATGTGAAGGGAGAACAAGATCATGTATAAATCATTTTACTCCCTAGCACGAGTACCATTCTCAAAGGATATACGACCTTCGGAGGCATATCTTTCTCCTGATTACCAAGGTGCTTTACAAGCATTAAATTATCTACAGAAATCAAAGGGAATGGGCCTTCTAATTGGCGATCCTGGTGCAGGAAAAACCTTTACCTTACGGTCCTTTAAGGAATCATTAAACCCGTCTTTATATCATGTAGTCTATTTCCCTCTTTCAACGGGCGGTGTTATGGATTTTTATCGAGGATTAGCCTATGGATTAGGAGAGGAACCGAAGTTCCGTAAAGTCGATCTATTCAGGCAAATTCAACAAGGGATTGAGCGCATGTCAGTGGAACGCAAGATTACCCCTGTTTTCATTTTGGATGAAATGCATATGGCAAAGGATGCGTTTTTGCAGGATATAGCGCTATTATTTAACTTTCAAATGGATTCAACCAATCCATTTATCCTAATTTTAGCTGGGTTACCTCACTTAAAAACTAGATTAGCACTAAACCATAATCGCCCACTCTCACAGAGAATGATTATGAAGTACGAGATCCAGTCATTATCTAAAGAGGAAGTATCAGACTATATAAATCACCATATGAAGTTAGCTGGAGCAAAAATGCCCATTTTTACGGAAACCGCTATAGAAGCAATTGCCACACGCTCTCAAGGTTGTCCAAGGGTTATAAATAAATTAACCATTAACAGTTTATTATTTGGGTCTCAATTAAAGAAAGAACAGATAGATGAGGAAATCGTCAGATTAGCTATTGAGGAAAATGGATTATCGTGAAACGCGGGATACTAGTATTTGACCACCATCAGGGGGAATGGCGAGTATGGATTGGGCAGCAACCTTACTGGATAGAACAAGGTTACACGTTTGAACTTCGGATTAAGAACAGGCATTTTCATGCTTATTTAGAAAAGGATTTTGATTGGTTCGTAACTCTAGATCAGGAGGTAAGGTTTGTCCTGCATACTTATGAGGTTTACAAAATACGGCTAATACTACAGGATTATATTCGCATCGATGCCTCTTTATAGAGGCTTCTTTTTTCCGAAAAAAGCCGGTATATTTTGAAAGGAAATTTGCATATACCGAAATAAAGTGAAAAAAATAGCACATTATTTCAGATTTTCTCCTGGATTAAAGTGAAAATGGGAGTCCGGAATAATGTGCCCGTTTACATTATATTCTAAAATAGTTTCTACTAAGATGAATACATTACCATAATAGACTCTCGGAATAAATGATGAGTTTATCGAAGATTTGTAAAAAATTTACTGGGAATTTCATTAACAGGACAGCAAAGTGATGTGTTTTCATAGTGTTTTCAAAAAAGTGTATACCAAATAAGCCTACGGCTGCTATTTTTTAAAAATGACTAGGCGCTCTTAGAAAAGATGATTTCTTGGATGTTCAAAGTCTCTTTCTGACTACTGTACCAAGCATCTATGTGTTGACACATCATGATTGAATATAAGCGGACATACCACATTTTTGTAGAGCGATGACGCCCAGATTCTAAGTGATAGTCGACTTTTTCTCTTTTGTTCGAACGTTCAACTGAAGTTCTTCGTTTATAAATCAGTTTCCACTTTTCAGAAGACCTCGGTGTTTTAGTGAACAGACGAAGATTATCTTGCTTAAACGTATGAAATGTCCGGCCATACTTCGCTTTAGAACACGGAGTGGAACATGTATTTTTTGTTCCGCAAGCTAGTGGACAACGCCACTTTTGGCGGTTTTGAGATTTGTCAAACCCATTGGGTTTCATTTCCATTCCAATTGGACAAATAGGAACGCCTAGGGGAGAAATCTGAATATCACTTTGCGTACTGAAGTTTTTCTTTGTTCGAACATTAAGATCAATAAATGGTTCCACATTATGATGGTCCAGTAATTCGTAAATCGGTTCTGCATCATGTGCGGCATCGAGAAGGATTTTATCAATTGTGCCCAAGGTGTACCGTTGCGAAAATTCAATTGAACCAACCACTAGGCTGACTGAATCATGCCGGGAAGCAGGATGCAGCCGTGGATATAGCGGCAAGTCGTATTGGCTATCGCTAGTGGATATCATGTAGAGATGATATCCGTTGAAGTACCTCTCCCTTGAACTATCCCAACCTGAGTCGATGTCAGGTTGAGAATATCGACGAGGATGAGTACAATTCGTTAGTCCTTGGGCACTACAATCACAAATAGGTTTGCTCCTTGGGTATCTCGCTGTTTCCACGGGTGTCCCATCTCCAACAACACCAAGGGAATGGGGATCCCCAAGCAAACCCAATCTCGCTGAAACTTCAAGAAATTGAGATTGAAAAAACGCGTATAATTGATCTCCCGGCAATTGTTTTTGTTTTGAGCCATTGCGTAAATGACGATCCACTAATTTTCTAATAATACCAGGGTTTCTAGGAGTTGCTTTTTCACCCTTTTTCGGTTTTTTCTTCTTCTTCTTTTTTCGTTTGAGCTTAATAAAAGGTTTTACATTAGCCTTCTCAAAACCTGATAGCCGTCTGAAGAAGTCATAAAAAGTACCGACACCTGGAACATCCCCAGGTTCAAAGCCGCTAAGGATCGTGTAAAGAGGAACACGATGGAGTTGGTTCACCCATTCTGTAATACTCAGGGTCGGACTTGTCAATAAACACAAAAGATAAGAGCGAAGCATGGAAGCAGGATCACGTGGCTCAGGACCTTTAACTGAATATGAATCATGAAGCCACGTAGTGGTAAACGAAAGATCCGTGATCCATAACTTCGAGATAATAGTCCAATCTTTTTGTACGAGAGTCAGTATACCGCCTGAGTAATGAGTATTTAATTGGTCTAAAACGAAGTTTTGATATGAGATATGTGGTATTAGCGCAGGTTTCATTTAAATCCCCCATTTCACCGTATTGTTAGGAAGTCAATTCCTCCTCGGCGATTATTGGGGTTCCACTAAAAAGTCAAGTGTTTTTTTAGTTTTTTTATGATATTTTTCAACAATTAATTTCCAATTGAAGAAGAAAACTAAAGTAAAAATCCCACCTAGAAATAGGAGGGATACAAATAAATTGGTTCAAGAAAACCTTGAGCCACAAGGCTCGGCAAATGCCGAGAGTCTATTATAATACATAGGAGGGAACAATCTGTGCAACTAACTAAAGCCTGGGAAGCATACAAAGCTGAGAAACGAATTGAAGGATTTTCGCCTCATACTTTAAATGCCTACCAACTGCAAGCAAATCTCTTAGTCCGTCACTTCCAAGATGTTAACCCCCAATCTGTTGCAACCCAAGGTATTAAAGATTACTTAGCTTTATCCAGCGAAGGATTAAAACCATCGAGTCTTGCTCATCGTGTTCGATTTATCCGATCATTTTTTCGTTGGTTACACGAGGAAGGTCATATAACCACTAATCCAGCTGCAAAAATCAAGGAACCAAAAGTAGGAAAACGAATCCCAAAGTTCTTAACAGAACGTGAAATTGAACATTTAAGTGAAGGGTGCCATTCCGCAATGGAGAAGGCCTTGTTTGAGTTTATGTTTTCGACGGGATGTAGAATTGGTGAGATTGTTTCATTAGATAAGAATTGTATTAATATCGGTAATCGTTCAGCGATTGTAAGAGGGAAAGGAGATAAAGAGCGTGAAGTGTATTTTAATATCAGATGTGATATTTGGTTAAAGCGTTACCTTCAAGAGCGAACAGATCAAGAGCCAGCCATTTTTGTGACGGAGCGAAATCCACACCGAATGAGCATAGCCCAGATGAGTTATGTTATCAAGCGGATTTCGAGTCGAGCTGGTATCGACAAAAGCATACACCCTCACCAATTGCTCCATAGTTATGCAACTCATTTGCTTAATAACGGAGCTCCTCTTGATGTTATACAGAGTTTACTTGGGCATGAAAGAAGTGAAACTACTCGTATCTATGCTCAGTTGAGTGGAAAATTGAGACAAGAATTTTATAGAAAGTACTTTTAATCTAAGTTAAATTTTAATAATAATTTTTAGAAGAAGGTACCATTTATATTAGTTAAGGTACCTTTTTGAAGTATATCCTCTTTTCATGAACTTATTTTTAATTATTTACTAAAACTTAAGGTTCATTGCTGCGCAGTAAGAGTCTTTTATTAATATAAAGCTACTCAACAATTTGCCCTTGTTTGCAGGATACTTACCTTATTGAAAATCATCCAATTATTTCGTATAGCAATTGATCTCAAAACTATGTTTTTTATCTTTTATCATCAGAAATTTTGAAGTGGTAAACAGTCTGTCATTCTTCGGAGTGCGTAATTGTTCGTACAATATTTCTAACAGATAGGATTTTAAGTAACCGTCCCTGCGCTAAAAAATAAAAGTAGATGTCCTAGTTAGACTATTTGCTCTTGTTTGGGATTTTTTCGTGCAATAGGATTATTCGTGTGGTGAAGGGCGGTGAAACAATGAAAAGAAACGCAAGGATCATCCCTGCACTTTCGTGTTTTTAACTTTTTGTATCAAGTAACATTTATTTTCTATATGTAACTTCTGTAGATACAGTAGTACGATTTTCAACACTAACTTTAGATTCAATTTTATTTTTTATGACAGAATATAAATCAACTTCTGTCTCAGGTGCCTCAATACTTACTATTAAAGAATATCTAATCTTTGAATTATATTTCTTTAAGTTCGTTCTCAGTTTCCACCATCCCGTTATTGGATAAACAGCTATATGATTGCTTTGACTTAATTCACTTGCTGTTCCTTCCCAAATATCAGAATGAACGGATCCTACGTTTCTATTATATGCCCCAATAACCCAACGGCTACTATCGTTTTTTACCTCACCTTTATCTTGTTCATCATCTCGCATAGCCTTATTAATTCTCTTCAAGAAATTATCTTGATCCTCAGTTGAATTATTAACATCAAACTGCAGGCCACAAGAAGGATATCGGTATTTATCTTTCCAGCCAACTTCTCCAGGACCTGGTTCAATAAAATAAGACAATGTAACTCGCATCTTTACATTTTTATCTTCCAGACTAAGTAATACATCATCTGGCCAAGGTATATTATGAATATGCATTTCTTTTGAAGTAATGCTTCCACTAGCCTTCTTATAAAAAGGTTGAATTTCATCTTCTATAATAAGGTTAACTCTATTAGAAACACTCCAAAGTGCTTTCGAAAGATTTGGCACACCATACCCACAAGTTCTCAATAAGTTTCTATAATCCATTCTTTTTGGGGGATTATTCTCAAAACAAGCATTTTTCATTGCATCTGTCCATTCAGCTGAATGAATCATCAAAGCCCTTATTGTTTCTGGCCATAGTTCAGGATAATGATGTAGAATATTTGCACCCATCCATGCCGCTTGTGCTGTTGCAGAACTTGTCATACTAAGTGTATCGAATGATTTACCCGTCGCAGCATCTTTACTTGTCGTCAAAAGTTGTAGATCTGGTAATTCTGTATAAAAATTAGAATTTTCATCATAAGCTAAATTTCCACCCTCTAAAACTATATCCGGTTTCACCGGCCATTTAATACTCCACGTAAGTGAGCTAGAGGTAAACGGTGAGAAACAGCCAGGTTCCACAACTGGATGATATGTACCAATTAATTCTTCAGGTATTTGGTATTTGACTGTATAAGCACCTACAGTAATAGCATTCCAAGCTTGTGCAGGATCTTCAATTGCATGGTTGATGACAGCAGTTTTTACATCACCTGATTCGCTAATCTCTGTAACACTTGTATTTCCTGCAGAAATGAACATTAGCTTTCTTATTATATCCGTTTCCTCTATTACATTTGCACCTGAAATAATAGAATCAATCGCTCCTGACCATGAGGAAGGTCGTCCATCACCTTTATGTGTATTGGTGGGAGCCGTAATAGCCATACAAAATGCTCTATTAGTCTCAGGATTTTGTATTTCCGCTAAACTAATAGCACTTTCGGTAACATATCCATATAATTCTCGTTGATTATCATCACTACGATCAAATAACTTTACAGACTCTAAAAAGTGATTAACTACAACAGGAGTAGTATTTTCAAGTTTATCTTCAAGTGTAAAGTAAGATGCTATTCCAGCCATTCTTGTACCATGATTAGCAATGTCATACACATCTTTTGAAGGATCTACTGCATGCATATTTTCATCAGTTAAAAGTGGCGCTAGCAAATCATGACCATTATTAACACCTGTATCAAGTAAACAGACCGAAGTATTTGACTGTTCTGAAATATCTAGTCTTTCTACTAAATCTTTTACAAAGTCTCTTTGATCTAATTCAGAAAGCTCTTCAAAAAAGCTTGTTGGGGTAACCATAATTCTGAATTCTGCAATTCTAGAACTTAACCATTGCAATTCTGATAATTGCTGCTTATTGGCTCTTACTCCTAATACGACCCTCTCTGGAAATACTATTTTTTGATTTTTATGCTGGATTTGTCTTTCATCACAAATTTGAAAAAATTCTCCAATAATGGTGTCCACTACTTCTTTCATATCAAACATTAACCACACTTCACACCATTTAGGAGTATTGTTGGGTAATTCATTTTTATCGCTCATCCAAAGAGCATCGACCATTGCTAGATTAATACTCTCTATTGTTCCAATTACTTTTTCTTCAGTCTCTGTTTCTTTGTACTTATTTAATTTCTTAACAAAAAAATCCCTTTTGTTTTCAGGGACAAAAACAGTAGAGCTTACAACTTTTTGCTCCTCACCATCATCTTCACTTTTTATATTACAAATCCTAACTTTTTGCGTTGTATTCTCTAAGCTTTTAGTAATCAGATCATAACCAGCCTGACCCTTAATTTCTAAATATACACCGTGTTGAGAAGATACCGAAACTGCACCTAAAGTTTCCTGTTGTTTTTCAGCTTCTTCCCACGCTTTTGTTAAGCTTTCTTCTAATCGTTCTGCATGGCTACGTCTACTAGTTCTAACGGGATAATTACCTTTTCCACCGTTGGAGACAATTGGTGTGTAATTAACTGTTTGAGAGGATTGATTAATATATAAGTTGCTTAATTCTGGTTTCATTTATTGCCTAAGCCTCCTTATATTTATAATAATTCTTCCGATCTTTAATGTAATTTAATAGTATGTTTTTTGTAATCAGCTGATCCTCTAAGATAGAATACTTAACTGCTTCCTCACACGCTTTAACAATGTCTGCATGATTTAATCCTTTAGCCTCTTTGTACACATCTTCTGTAAAAATATTGTTAGATGCTTTGCCATGAAGCTTCATCTTAAATAATCTTGTGATTTGTTCGATATCAGGATTTTTATATTCCATCACATCATCAAATCGTCTAAATAGAGCATTATCTAAAATGCTCGGATTATTGGTTGCTGCGATGATAATACTATAGGATTCATCATCTTCAAGATTCTGTAAAAATGAATTTAAGATTCTTCTCATCTCGCCTACATCATTATCTAAGTTTCTATCTGACCCTATAGCATCAAACTCATCAAATAAATATACCCCTCGAACTTCCTTTATCTGATCAAATACTTGTCGAAGTTTTGCACTTGTTTCACCCATGTATTTCGTTATCAACCGATCAAATTGTATTACATAAAGCGGTAAATATAACTCGTTGGCTATAACCGAAGCAGTCATGGTTTTCCCTGTACCAGGATCACCTGCAAGTAACAGTTTTGAACGATTCATAAGTCCATTTTTTCTTAAGAGATCTTTTTTGTGATACTCATTGATTACACGTTTGATTTTTTCTTCTATCTCAACCGAAACGATTAAATCAGATAAATGGACATGAGTCATCTTTTGTTCAAGAATGTCTAATCCTTTATTTAATGCTACAACCTTATTTTTGTTTAGATATTTTGGGTTTTGAATAATTTCTTTAATTTCACGAGCACTTGCTGTATGACCAACTTTTGCTTCGTGAGCCGCAATTTGCAAAACAACAGTTTTAAATTTCTCTTCATTACTATCGAAATGCGCTCTTATTAAAGCTTTAATCTGTTCTATTGTTGCCATGCGGATTCACCTACTTTCTTTAGAAGTGCTTATGATAAAAATATAAGACACATACGTCCTTTGTGCCTCAAAAAATAGTGGTAAAGTTTGCTTTAATTACAATGTATGTTAAATTTTTCATTTTGTTAAAGTACACGATTC